>JAHEZO010000181.1 GCA_023250995.1 Flavobacteriales bacterium
TTGTGCTCCAATAGATTGCCTGTCGGCTCTTACCTCAGCGCCCGGCAGGTTATTCTGAAACCTGTCAGACCCTGCGGGCCATGATGTTCTCGAAGGATTAATTATGAGAAGGGAATTTCCGGCTCCCGAATATTCCAGGGTGTTGGTGGTTTTGTTGAGAGAGCAAAGGGCAATGTCCATACCGTCTTTTAAGTTTGCCGTGCCCCCTTTTTGAAGTGAATTTGCAACCTCTTTGGCAAGGATATTCAGAAGAGCTGCCGGCTCAAGGAATTTTTGTTCCCTGCATATTTGCTCCAGAATGTTATGGCCAATGATACTCATAAATGCCCCCGGTACCCCGTGGCCTGTGCAGTCAACGGCAGCAAATAAAACTTTATTTCCGTTCTGATGGATCCAGAAAAAATCACCGCTTACAATATCCTTCGGTCTGTAAAACACAAAGGTGTTGGTTAACATTTTGTTTACGGCTTCAAATGAAGGAAGAATGGCCTGCTGTATTCTTTTGGCATAGCCGATGCTTTCGGTAATGTTTTCGTTTTTCTTATTGATTTCGAGGTTCTGTTTTTCAACCACCTCTTTTTCTTTTCGCAACTCCTGGGTTCTTTCCAAAACTTTTTCTTCCAGAATTTTCTTTTCCCGTTTTAATGACCGTTCACGCAGAGTAATGATTAAGAAAATTATTGTGAGGATAAAAACACCGGCTCCAATTCTGAACCAAAGTGTTTCCCAAAAAGGCGGTGTAATTACAAAGCTATGTGTTACAGGGTTTAGATTCCACACATTTTCTCCATTGCTGGCCTTTACCATAAAGGTATAACTGCCGGGAGGAAGGTTTGAATACGTAACGTTATTTGATTGATTTGGAGAAATCCAGTCGGCATCAAAACCTTCCAGTTTAAATTGGTAAAGTACATCTTTGGGGTTGGTAAGGCAAACGGCAAGAGTTGAAAATGAAATATAATTTTCGCTGTATGAAAATTCATTTCTTAAGGGAATTTCCTTTGAAAACAGCTTTAGCGAGGTTATTGCGGTAAGAGGTTCGGTTTCACTCACCTTTTCTTTTTCTGGCGAAAATTTAATTACGCCTTTAATAGCGCCAAACCAAATGTTTCCTTCCTTATCTTTTACTACGGCATTTTCGTTGGTTTCCACCCCCGGAAAGCCCTGTTGTCTTCCGTAAAGTGAAAACCTTTTTGTTTTCCCGTCATATTTTTCAATTCCCCTGCTCTGGCCAATCCAAACATTCCCGTGATAATCACATTCAATAAAAAGGGGTGAGTTTGAACTTAATCCGTTCTCAACGGTAAAGTTCTGAAATTCTTTTCCTGCTTCTTTCTCGAGTGGATTATATTTTATTATTCCTCCGCCATAGGCCCCAAACCAAATGTTCCCGTCAATATCCTGATCCATGCTGAGAATAAATTTCTGATTCAGGTTAAATGTTTTAAATTCTTCTCCGTTGTATCTTGTAAGGTAACCGCCAAGAATCCCGAACCATAAATTGTCCTCCCTGTCACGGTAAACTTTGTAAACTTTATCCCCACCCATCCCATCGGTTATTGAAAAATTCTTTACTGCTTTTGTTGAAGGATTCAAGCGGGAAACCCCATTGCGGGTTCCAAGCCATATGTTCCCTTCCCGGTCTTCACCGATAGAAAAAATATTATTATCGGCCAGGCCATCTTTAACCGAGAAATTTTTGAACACATCTACCTCAGTTTCTTCCCTCCTTATTTTTTTAATTTCTCTGGTAAGAACCGAAACACCCTTTGTTTGCGTTCCAAACCAAATGTTTCCTTTGCTGTCCTCAAACAAAGAGATAATTAAATTATCGGGCAGTCCCTCGGCCACCGTATAATTTTTTACTGCAGGGTTTCCGAATTGTTTTTGTCCGTTCCTTTCGGGGAAAGTAAATTTTGAAACTCCCTCTGAAGTGGAGAACCAGAAATTTCCTTTCTTGTCGTTCAAAATTGCCCAAACAAGATTGCTTATCAGCCCGTCATTATAATTATAAACCCTGAAAAGTTCACCGGTGTACCTGTGCAATCCCACCTCTGTTCCAATCCACACGTTTTCCTCCCTATCCTGAAAAAAAACATTCGCGTTGTAATATTTCAGCTCGAATTTATTGCTGAACACATTAATGCCACCACCTGTAAATTTTTCGTTATTTCCGGAGGGAACAAACAGGTTAATTCCGTCATTATCGGTTCCAATCCAAACCGTTTTGTCTTTTGCCGCAAAAAGAGTTTTAATATTATTAGATGTTAGTTTTTCATCTGTATTAATAATATTTATTTCACCGCATTCAGAAAGTGTTTTTCCCCGAAAATTAAACTTGTCCTTTCTCAATTTAACAATGCCCGAATTTTCTGTTCCAATCCATATTTCATTTCCAAAAGGCTGAATGATGCACTGGATGGAATTATCCGGAAACCCGTTAGAGGTGTTTAGGGTTGTTAAAAGTTTTTTGGAAGGGAGTTCATAAATCGTTATCCCCTCTGCCGAACCCACCCATAAATGATTTTCATTATCAGCAAAAAGGCATTTTGAATTGGGATAGGCTCCCTTGTTTCCATTTTTTTCGCCAATGATATCGGGTTTGGGAGGGGTGGCTGAAGAGCCCGTATCGGAAAAATTTTTAAATGGTTTATATATGGCAATTCCCGATCCTTCGGTACCAACAAAAATATTTCCGGAACTGTCCTCGGCAAGGCAGGTAACTTTTTTATAATCGGTATAAACCTCCGATTTAATATCCGCAAATTTTTTCCGGTTGTTGTCAAAAACAGTTAATCCCCCGCCCCAATGCCCAAACCAAAGATTTCCGTCACGGTCTTTGAGCGAAACGGTAATCCAGTCCTCCGACAAGCCGTTTTCCTGGGTATAATTTATAAAGCGGGTACCATTGTATTTGGTCAAACCGCCAATGGTTCCAATCCATAGGTTTCCGTCATTGTCTTGCAGTATGGATTGAACATGAGATTGTATCAACCCTTCCTCTACCCCGAACGTAATGAAGTTACTGCTTTGTGCAAAGAGGTAAACCGGAAGGAACAACAGAAAAAAAACAGAAAAAAAAGTATGCCTTGCTCTCATGCCGAATTTTTCACAAAATTAAAAATTATGGGTTGCGAAGATATATTGAAACAAAATAGGTTTGCAAAAAAAGTAAAACATTTAACCAATATAATATTTTTTATTTTTGATTCGAATTTTTAATCCGGAGATATGTCTGAAAAAATTTCCTCTTTCGCTGAATACCTGAGTGAATATAAAAAAAGCATTGAACAGCCAGAAAAATTTTGGGCCTCGAAAGCAGAATCTTTTACCTGGGAAAAAAAATGGGATAAGGTTTTGGAATGGAATTTTATTGAGCCCTCAGTAAAATGGTTTATCGGGGGCAAACTCAATATTACCAAAAACTGTTTGGACAGACATCTTGAAACCCGAGGAAATCAAACGGCCATCCTATGGGAGCCAAACAACCCCGGGGAAGAATCGAGAAAATTAACCTACAAAGAATTGCATATTGAGGTTTGCCGGGCCGCCAATATGCTTTTGAATAATGGTGCTAAAAAAGGAGACCGGATTTGTATTTATATGCCTATGGTTCCTGAATTGGCTATTGCCGTTCTGGCCTGCGCCAGAATCGGGGCCGTTCACTCGGTGGTGTTTGCCGGTTTTGCAGCAGGCTCCCTAACCGACCGGATTAATGATGCTGCCTGTTCCATGGTTCTTACTGCAGATGGAGCCTTTAGGGGAGCCAAAGATTTGGATTTAAAATCAATTGTTGACGATGCATTAACTAATTGCCCCTCGGTAAAAAGGGTAATTGTATTGAGGCGGACAGGCGGAAAAGTGATAATGAAACCCCAAAGGGATGTCTGGTGGAAGGATGAAATAGCAAAAGCAAATTCTGAAAACCAAGCTGAAGTAATGGACTCCGAAGACATGTTATTTATACTTTACACCAGTGGGTCTACCGGAAAACCAAAAGGGGTGGTACATTCCTGTGGTGGGTACATGGTTTATGCCGATTATAGTTTCAGGAATGTTTTTCAATACCAGGCCCCCCCACCCCCCAAAGGGGGGAGCTTTCAAAGCTCAATCCCCGAAGTGAAAAACAAAAAAAGATATGATTACGAAACTGCCGACCCAGTTTGGTATGGTTTGCTCAAAAATTTTGTAAAGGAGAATAGAAGTGTTCCGACAGAGGCGGAAAAAGTATTTTGGGATTTAACTAGAGGAAAAAAAATTGGCGGGCATAAGTTCAGAAGACAACACATCATAGGGCCATATATAGCCGATTTTGTTAGTTTACCTCTAAAGCTGATAATTGAAATTGATGGTCTGGCTCATCAGCTTCCCGAAAATATTTCAAGTGATTTAGATCGTACAGATTGGCTAAACAAACAAGGATTCAAAGTAATCCGCTTTTCAAATAAGGAAGTAATTGCCAATTCGGGGGGGGTGTTAGCCAAATTGGAAGTGGAAATTAATGCCCGTGCCGGGCAATTCCTCCCTTTGGAGGGCAGGGGGGCAGTTTACTGGTGCACTGCCGATATAGGATGGATCACAGGGCACACCTACATTGTGTATGGGCCATTGCTGGCAGGAGGAATAACAATGATGTTTGAAGGAATACCAACCCATCCTGATGCCGGGAGATTTTGGCAAACCATAGATAAGCACAAGGTGAATATTTTTTATACCGCCCCCACCGCCATCCGGTCACTTCAGGCAATGGGGCTTGATTTTGTAAAGCCATACAAACTTGATTCCCTGAGGATTCTTGGCAGCGTAGGTGAGCCCATAAATGAGGAAGCATGGCACTGGTACAATGAGAACATCGGAAAAAAAAATTGCCCGATAGTGGATACGTGGTGGCAAACCGAAACAGGAGGAATTTTAATTTCACCATTGGCCGGAATTACAAAAGAAAAACCAAGTTATGCCACCCTTCCTCTTCCGGGAATTCAGCCGGTATTGGTTGATGAAAAGGGAAATGAACTTATTGGAAACAATGTTGAGGGAAGGTTGTGTTTCAAATTCCCCTGGCCTTCCATGATACGAACTACTTATGGTAACCATGAACGTTGCCGGGAAAATTATTTTTCACAGTTTAAAGGATATTATTTTACCGGAGATGGATGTAAAAGGGATGAAAACGGCTATTACAGAATTACAGGGCGGGTGGACGATGTAATAAAAGTTTCGGGGCATTTGCTCGGAACCGCTGAAATTGAAAATGCCATAAATCAGCATAAGGATATTGTTGAAAGTGCGGTAGTTGGTTTTCCGCATGATATAAAAGGTTGGGGCATTTATGCTTTTGTTATTGATGAACACAGCAGGAATGACCGGGAAGCACTTAAAAAAGAAATTGCTGAAACGGTAACAAAAATTATGGGCCCCATTGCCAGGCCCGATAAAATCCAGATCGTAAAAGGCCTCCCCAAAACAAGGAGCGGAAAAATTATGCGGAGGATTTTGCGAAAAATTGCCGAAGGGGATGTTTCAAATTTGGGCGATACATCCACCCTGCTCGACCCCGGTGTGGTGGAGGAAATTAAATCAGGGGCCGTTAGTTAAAGTTGACCGGGAGACAAAAACAGGGGTCCAAAATAAGATGCAGAGTTTAACAGTGCATCCTCTGAAATTTATTTCTACTCAGTAATGTTTTTCAATATGAAGTGTTGATAAATTGAAAGGTCTTATTTTTGACGGAGTATTTTAATTTTTACTTTTGATTGTTTTATTAAAAATCAAATACTTTTTTGATGAAATTCAGTGCAAAGGAAGTGGCCGCATTACTCAACGGAGAAATTGAAGGCAATGCGGAAGTTTTTGTTGATAAGTTATCCAAAATTGAGGAGGGCGTTTTAAATTCCCTTTCCTTTCTTTCCAACGAACAATACACGCAGTTTATTTATTCCACGGATGCTTCCATTGTAATTGTAAATAAAGCTCTAAAGTTAGAAAAGCCTGTTAAACCAACCTGCACCTTAATAAGGGTTGAAGATGCCCGGGTGGGGTTCGCAAAACTTCTGGAGGCCTACAATAAAATAAAAAACAACAAAACAGGCACCGAACAACCGGCCTTTATTTCCAAAACAGCTTCCATCGGGAAAAATGTTTACCTCGGAGCATTTAGTTATGTTGGTGATAATGCCTCAATAGGTGATAATGTTAAAATTTTCCCAAACAGCCATATCGGTGATAATGTTTCGGTGGGTGATAACTCAGTAGTTTTCCCCGGAGTAAAAATTTATTCAGATTGTAAAATAGGAGCTAATTGCACTTTACATGCAGGAGTAGTTATCGGGAGTGATGGTTTTGGCTTTACCCCCAACAGCAATAACAATTATCAAAAGGTGGTTCACATTGGAACCGTAATTCTTGAAGACCATGTGGAAGTGGGGGCAAACACCACTATTGACAGGGCCACCCTAGGCTCTACCATTATCCGTAAAGGAGTAAAACTTGATAATTTAATTCAGGTTGCCCACAACGTAGAAATAGGTGAAAATACCGTAATTGCTGCCCAAACCGGTATTGCCGGCTCTACTAAAATTGGCAAAAACTGCATGATAGGCGGACAGGTTGGAATTGTTGGCCACATTACTATTGCCGATGGGGTAAAAATTGCCGCTCAGTCGGGAATTGGCCAAAGCATTAAAGAAGAAGGGGCCATTGTTCAGGGATCTCCGTCTTTTCCCATTGGAGATTATAAAAGGTCATATGTTTTGTTTAAAAATCTTCCGGCATTAAAAATTCTGGTTGAAAAAATGGAAAAAGAAATAGCGGAATTAAAGCAGCAACTAACCATAAAAGTTGGAGAATAATAACTATCAGGTGTTAATTTTTTATAACTCAGTAAACCCAAAACCCCGGCCCCGCTTCGGGCTTTTTTTATGATCGAAAAGCAAAAAACGCTTAAGGCGCCTGTAACCGTTTCGGGGGTTGGTCTCCACACAGGCGAGTTTGTTTCCCTTACCATAAAACCGGCAAAAGAAAATCACGGATATAAATTTCAGCGAATTGATGCCCCGGGCCAACCCATTGTTAATGCTGATGTGGATAATGTGGTTTGCACCGAAAGGGGCACTACCATTGAGCAAAGCGGGGTTAGAGTGCATACCACAGAACATGTATTGGCTTCGCTTTACGGGATGCAGATTGACAATGCACTGATTGAAATTGATGGCCCCGAAGTTCCAATTTTAGACGGAAGCGCCCAGCCTTTTGTAAATGCGATAATTGAAACAGGTTCTCAGGAGCAGGAAGCCGAAAAAAAATATTTTCATCTTAAAACCAATGTTAAGTTTGAAGATGTTAAAAGAAGAGCTGAAATTCTTGCCGTTCCGGATGAGGAGATGAGGGTTACCGTGATGGTGGATTATAATTCGCCTCTTCTTGGAACCCAGCATGCTTCCATGTACAACATTCGTGAATTCCAGAGTGACATTGCCTACTGCCGTACATTTGTTTTTTTAAGGGAGATAGAATTCCTTTTCCGCAAAGGACTTATTAAGGGCGGTGATGTGAATAATGCAATAGTAATGGTTGATAAAGCCGTGCCTGAAGAGGAGCTTCAAAAACTCCGCACCCTTTTTAATAAACCCAAAATTGAAATAAAGGGAGTAGGGTATCTAAACAACGTTGAACTGCGATACGAAAATGAACCTGCAAGGCATAAACTTTTAGATATTATAGGTGATATTGCACTGGTAGGTGTACCTATTAAAGCACATATTCTTGCCGCCAGGCCGGGGCATGCTTCAAATGTTGATTTTGCCAGAAAAATAAAAGAGTTAATAAAAAGAGAAAAAAACCCAACCCCCAATTTCGATCATCTTCTGGATAAAGTGGTTCTCGACATTGAAGGAATATCAAAACTTCTTCCGCACCGGTATCCATTTTTGCTTATAGATAAAATTCTGGAAATAGGGGAGTCCAATGTGGTGGGGCTTAAGAATGTAACCATGAATGAATTTTATTTCCAGGGGCATTTCCCCGGAAACCCTGTGATGCCGGGAGTTTTGCTTGTAGAAGCCATGGCCCAAACAGGAGGAATTCTTGCTCTTAGCTCCGTGCCCGACCCGCATAACTACCTTACCTATTTTATGAAAATTGATCAGGTAAAGTTTAAGCAAAAAGTTGTTCCGGGGGATACAGTAATTTTTAAGCTCGATTTGATTCCCCCATTCGCAGGGGAATTTGCTACATGAAAGGCATTGCA
>JAHEZO010000182.1 GCA_023250995.1 Flavobacteriales bacterium
GCCAAACATTGAGTTAGTCCACAAGGCCTCTTCTCCGGTTTTTTTTCTGAAATCCTGAATTTCTTTCGACATCCCCTCAAAATGGGCAATATCACTCTGGAAAAGTTTTTTTCCTTTTAAGAGGGGGTTAAAATAAACAAGGGTAATTAAGAGAAAAATGGCAATGGCCGAAATGTGGGGGATAAGTTTTTTAATATTCACCTTTGAAAATTTAAGTTAGGATGCGAATGTAAAAAAAAGGAAGAATGATGGGATGGAATTGAATTTGGTTTGATTAAAAAACATTAGCAAATTGGTAAATTAACTAATTAGCAAATTATTTTTCATTAGCTAATTAATTGAGCTGTCGGGGATTTTTTTTGTAGGAAAACTTATTTAAGTTCATTGAAGATTTTAACTAAAGAAGGTTGAATAATCTTTTCAACCGGAGGTTTTGAAAACGTTTTTGCAGGAAATTTTTGCCAACCGAAATTCTTAATCTGAAAAATAAGGAAATTCACAAAAAAAGTTCGATTAGAGCAGAACAGATGCATGAATTAATGAACGGCATTTATGAATTAGAAAAACCTGTTGGAGGCTAGACAATGAAAACGGGTGGTTATATCATTTTGATAAATAAAACCTTCATTTCCAACCCTCACCTTTTTTTCCAAGAACGTATCAGCGCTAAATAGTAAGTGGGCTGTTCCCTTTGGGGATCATGGTTGCAGAAAGAAAGAAATTAAAATAAATGTCCAAATGGAATAACTGCCCACTGCCAACTCCTCCCCTACTTCCCAAAAATTTCAAAAGAATTAGCCGTGGTTATGTCCCCCACTTCTTCTACAGAAACACCTTTAATTTCAGCAATCTTTTTTGCAACCTCAAATAAATATTCAGGTTCATTTCTTTTTCCTCTGAATGGTACCGGAGCAAGATAAGGTGCATCCGTTTCCAAAACAATATCCTTTAAATCAACCTCAGCCACTACTTTATCCAACCCTGAATTTTTAAAAGTAACTACCCCCCCTATCCCAAGTTTAAAATTACCCAGAGATAATATTTTTTCAGCCTGCTCAATGGTACCACTGAAACAATGAAAAATACCTTTTAATGGTTTTTTCATTTCAGCAAGAATATTAATAATTTCCCCGGTAGAGTTTCTTGAATGAATTACAATGGGCAATTTTTTTTCAACCGACCATTCCACCTGTCGCCTGAAAGCCAATTCCTGATCCAAAACAAACGATTTATCCCAAAACAAATCTATCCCTATTTCTCCAATTGCAGCCCAGAAATGTCCGCCTGAATTTATTAAAGGTTGGCCGGGCTCAGCTTCCTTTTGATAATTGAGTTGGATTGGCGGTTTATCCAGGAATTGTTTAATAATCTCTAACTCTTTTTCAAAATTTTTATTTACCGAACAGGGATGAAGACCAATCATGGGGAACATTTGGCCAGGAAATTCATCCGCTACACGGAGCATACTTTCAATGGTGGAGGAATCTATGTTGGGGAGAAAAAACCGCTGTATATTTTTATTGTTTGCCTTTTCAATTAATAAACCAAGATCATTCTTAAATTCGGGAAGATAAAGATGGATGTGGGTATCAGTAAACATTTTGGCAAAGGTAAAATTCCTCTGAAATAATTCCTCAATGATATTTTGATATTTTTGCGAATCTTCTGAATAAAAAACCGGATTTGGCAAACAAAAATAAATATCGCTCACAAGAAAAAATTCAACCCGCTCCTGTTTCTGCCGGGTTGCCATTAAGTCAAAATTTTTCCCCGTCCATCCTTCAACCTAAAATCATTCTTTTTCTTTTCGCATTTCTGCTCTACGCCAATACCCTTTCCTTTGATTATGCCCTGGATGATAAGCTTTACATCACTCACAATGAATTTACAAAAAAAGGATTTGGCGGAATAAAAGAAATTCTCACCACCGATTTGTTTGTTGGTTTTTACGGGAGGCAAAAAAACCTGGTAGCAGGGGGAAGATACCGTCCGCTCCCTTTGGTAACTTTTGCCATCGAATATCAGCTTTTCGGGAAAAACCCTTTTATAGCCCATTTGGTGAATGCTTTTCTTTATGGGTTTACCGCGATTTTGCTTTTTATCATTCTGTTCAGGCTATTTCCACCTTCAAAAACACAAATTCCTTTTCTTAAAAAATTTCAATCTTATGGCTTGCCCAATTATTCAATCGGGATTCCTTTCCTAACCACCCTTATTTTTGTTGCCCATCCATTGCATACCGAAATTGTGGCCAACATAAAAAGCCGCGATGAGCTGATGAGTTTTTTGGGAGCTCTTGCTGCCCTTTTTTATACTATTAAATACATGGAAGAAAAAAAAATTATTTATCTCCTTTATTCATCTCTCTGTTTTTTTGTGGCCCTTCTTTGCAAGGAAACTACAGTTACATTTATTGCAATTATTCCTCTAACGATTTATTTTTTTTCTGGTATTGGTGATGAAAATTACATTTCGGAATCGCAAAAAAGTAACCGGGGAAATGGATTAGTTTTGAAAATTTTTCTTTCGGCCTCCTCCCTAATATTTGCATTTATTATTTACCTTTCAATACGTTATGCCTTTTTGGGCAGTCCCAAAATGGAACCTATCAGGGAACTAATGAACGACCCTTTTATCCATGCCACCGCGGCCCAAAAATTCGGAACCATTTTTTTTACCATGGGGCTATATATTCGTTTGCTTTTTTTCCCCCATCCTCTTACCCACGATTATTATCCATGGCATCCCCTTGCAGAGGGTAGCTATAAATGGATTGGAAATGGTTTCCCTTATATTGAAATGACCAATCCTAAGGCCTTTTTGCCATTGCTTTTTTATTTGGGAATTTTTATTTATGCACTTACAGGACTGAAAAAGAAAAGCATTTTTTCTTACGGGATTTTGTTTTTCCTTGGAACCTTTCTCCTCACCTCGAACCTTATTTTCCCAATCGGAACATTTATGAATGAACGATTTATGTATATTCCTTCACTTGGATTTTGCCTCATTCTCATCCACCTTCTGCTGGTGGGGCTTCCTGCAAAAATTTTAAATCCAAACAAATATTATTTCACTTTATTCTCAATTCTCACTTCAATCATTTTATTTTATTCATCAAAAACCATTACCCGTAACTACGCCTGGAAAAATGATTTTACACTGGCAACAACCGATGTTAAAACTTCACCCAACAGTGCAAAGGTGCGTATGTCGGCCGGAGGGTCTATGCTCGATAAGGCCAAGGAAGAAAAAAATCCGGCTGAAAAACAAAAATTGCTCAACGAATCAATAAAACACCTATACCGTTCGCTTGAATTATATCCCACTTATATTCAACCTATGCTGCTTATGGGTAATGCTTATTATGAAGCAAAAGATTATAATAACAGTATTTTGTTTTTTGAAAATTGCCTTAAGATTGATGGTAATTACGAATACGCTGTAAATAACCTTTTGCATATTGGCGACACCTGTACCAAAATGGGTATGTTTGAATTAGCAATTAAAAGTTTAAATGCCCTTGTGGCCCAAAATAAAAATGTTCGCGCATATCAAATGCTTGGTGAACTTTACGGCAAAAATCTTGGCAACCTTGAAAAGTCGGCCGAAACTTTGGAGAAAGCCCTGGAGATTGAGCCCCGAAATACCAATACATTGCAAAAATTAGGAGTGGTACATGCAATGAAAGGAGAACCGCAAAAAGCCATTGAAATATTTAATAAGGCATTGGAAATAGAACCATTAAATGCCCATATAATGATGAACCTCGGCATTACCCTGAATCAAATCGGGCAAAAAGAAAAAGGGCAGGAATACCTTGATAAAGCATTTAAAATAAATCCTGATTTGAGAAAAAATTAGGCAGCTAATATATTTTTGTATTTTAGCAGCCGTTTTTTTAGTAAAAAGTTCTTTGTTTTAAATATTATTAGAGGGTGATTTTGGAGAGGTGTCCGAGTGGTCGAAGGAGCACGCCTGGAAAGTGTGTATACTCCAAAAGGGTATCGTGGGTTCGAATCCCACCCTCTCCGCCAAACTGCGCTAAAGCTTCGTTTGGCAGGCCGGAAAATAACAGAATGAATTAAACCAATAATTTTGTCAATTGATAAATTTACAGTCAGAAAAAGAATAATAGAATATTAATTAACCGTCAATTCCAATAATTTAGTCAAACAAATAAATTTTTTATGAAAAAACTATTCACGCTTCTTGCTATTTCCGTTGTCCTTTTAATTGGCACCCTCACAATTATTTATGCCCAAACCGACAGCGCAACCTCCCCAAAAGACACCACAGCAAAAACTGAATCAATGACCCCGGCTGCCGATGCCGCAGCTGCAGCCGAAGAAGAACCAACCTTTCATCAGGTAGTAAAAGAAAAATTCATTGCGGGTGGACCTCTGTACATGACTCCAATTCTGCTTTGCATGATTATCGGTCTGGCTATTTGCATAGAAAGGGTAATTTACCTTAGCATGGCCACTACCAATACCCAAAAACTTCTGGGCAACATTGAAGGGGCGCTTAAATCGGGCGGTGTGGAAGCAGCAAAAGAAGTTTGCAGAAACACTAAAGGGCCTGTAGCAAGCATTTTTTATCAGGGGTTGGACCGAAGCAGCGAAGGAATTGACATAGTAGAAAAATCGGTTGCTTCCTATGGCAGCGTTCAAATGGGCCAGCTTGAAAAAGGGCTTTCCTGGATTTCGCTTTTCATCGCCCTCGCACCCATGCTTGGTTTCTTTGGAACTGTGGTAGGGATGGTTTTTGCTTTTGATGCGATCGCAGCGGCCAACAACATTTCACCGGCTATTGTTGCCGATGGTATCGGAGTGGCACTTATCACAACTGTGGCCGGTCTGATTGTGGCCATGGTTCTTCAGGTGTTTTACAATTTCCTGGTGGCAAAAATTGATTCTATTGTGAGTGAAATGGAAGATGCCTCCATTTCATTAATTGACATTCTTGTTAAACAGCACTTTAAAAAATAATTTTATGGTAAGCAAAATTTCTCAGTATGTAATGTATGTTCTTATGGGCATCTCGGTAATTGTTACCATTATGGCCTTTTCAGGAAATTATAATGCAATAATTTATACTATGTACTGCTTCTTTTTTGTAAGCGTTATCCTGGCCTTTGTATTGGCTGGAATTGGTATGATTACAAATCCAAAGGGCATAAAATCATCTCTGATGGGGTTGGGCGGAGCTGCCGTTTTGTTCGGAATTAGCTATTTGTTATCTGATAATGAGGTTCTGAAAATTTATTCCTCAGGAACCACTCCTTCTGATTCAAAATTAATTGGAATGGGCCTCATTGCAATGTATTTATTATTTTTTGGTTCCATCGGAACGGTTGTTTATGCCGCTATTTCAAAAATGTTTAAATAATGGGACGTAATAAAAGGGCAATACCTGAAATAAATGCCAGCTCGATGGCTGATATTGCCTTCTTGCTTTTGATATTTTTTCTTGTAACCACAACCATGGATACTGACTGGGGGATTGCGAGATTATTACCCCCTCCGGATGAAAACAAACAGGAAGACCAGGTAAAAATAAAAGAGCGAAACGTTTTTGTGGTTTTGGTTAATGCCAATAATCAATTGCTTGTTGAGGGAGAGCTTTTGGACATTTCCCAATTAAAGGAGAAAGCAATTGATTTTATTTCGAACCCCGGAAATAAGGAAAATTTACCCGAAAAAATTCATGTGTCCCCCTCTGAGGCAAAACAACAAATTTCAATATTAAAAGGTGGTAATACTCCTGCAGCTGCCGAAGAAATGGCAAAATGGCAAAACCGGCTTAAGACAGCCGAGGTGGTTGGAGATTACTGGGAATCTAAACAAGTGATTTCTCTTCAAAATGACCGCGGAACCTCCTATGAAACATACATAAAAGTTCAAAACGAACTCGCTGCCGCCTACCGGAATTTAAGAGAAAAAATGGCCATGGAAAAATTCAACAAAAAATTTGACCAATTGGAAAAAGCACAGGCCGATGCAATTAAGGAGGTTTATGCACAAAGAATTTCGGAGGCTGAGCCTAAAAATGTTGCCGGTAAATAATATTTTTGCCCGTTTTATTGGGCCTGATGAACTTTTTAAACCTGTTTATTCATAATGTTTGCTAAAAAAAAGAAACCGACTCCGGCAATTTCAACAGCATCACTTCCTGATATTGTTTTTATGTTGCTTTTCTTTTTCATGGTTACCACAGTGATGAGGGAAGTTGATTTGAAGGTGAAATTGAGTCCACCCGAAGCAACCGAGGTGCAAAAGCTGGAAAACAAATCCCTGGTGGATTATGTTTACATTGGCCCACCTATGGACCAGAAAAAATTTGGCACCGAACCGCGCATACAATTAAATGATGACTATGCTACCATTTCGGATATCCGCCCGTTTATTGAAGCTAAAAGAGCTACAAGAGATGAGCAATTGATTCCCAAACTTACCACCTCGTTAAAGGTGGATAAAGAAACCAAAATGGGAATAATTTCAGATGTTAAGCAGGAATTGCGAAAAGCCCAGGCATTAAAAATAAATTATTCTTCCAGAGAAGGGAAAGAGAAGAAATAGGCCTAAAAATTATTATTTCATTTCAAACCCTGTGAATTTAATATATTGTTTCCTTTTTTAAAGCCCCGCATTTTGCAGGGCTTTTTTTTGTTTTAAGCTATCCTTATCATTAATCCAAAACTTACGGTACTAATTATCCTTACAATAAAATTAACAGGAAACGTTTAATATTTTCCCCATAATTGGCAAAAATTCTGATAATACGGCTTAGTTCTTTTGGTGATGTTGTCCTTACCACTCCGGTCATCCGCTGTTTAAAAAACCAATACCCTGGAGGAGTTGAAATTCATTTCCTGGTAAAAAGAAAATTTTATGATGTAATAAAAGCAAACCCCCACATTTCAAAATTCCATATTTTGGAAAAAGAATTCGGGGAAGTAATAAAGGAACTAAAAAATGAAAATTTCGATTTTATTATTGACCTGCATAATAACATCCGTTCGCTATTTGTTAAATATATGCTTTGGATCAAATCTTATTCTTTAAATAAAATCAATATTAGAAAATGGTTGCTGGTTAATTTAAAAATTAATTTTTTACCTGCTACTCATATTGTAGACCGATGTTTTAAAACGGTTGAACCACTTGGAATTGAAAATGACGGTTTGGGTTTGGATTATTTTATTCCGAGGGAGGATGAAATAGAAATTTCAGCCTTTCCCCACGCCTTTCAAAATGGATTCATCGTTTTCGCCATAGGTGGGAATTATAATACGAAAAAACTTCCGGTTCAAAAAATTTCTTCCATCTGCCAAAAAATTAAACGGCCAATAATATTATTGGGAGGAAAAGAAGATTTTGAAAACGGAGAGATGATTTATGCTGAAAACAAAGACCATTGTTTTAATATGTGCGGGAAGTTAAATATTAACCAATCGGCCTCTGTTATCAGGCAGTCAAAAAAAGTAATTACCCACGATACCGGAATGATGCATATTGCTGCGGCTTTCAAAAAGGAAATAATATCAGTTTGGGGAAATACAATTCCGGAATTTGGAATGTACCCTTACTTTGGGGATTTATTTTCAGGCTCAAAGGGGAAAATATTTCAAGTTCAAAATTTATCCTGCCGCCCCTGCTCAAAGCTTGGTTTTAAGAGTTGCCCGAAAGGACATTTTAATTGCATGAATAAGCATCCTGAACAGGATATTGCTCAGGAGGCATCATTTTGAAGTTTCAAAAAAATAAGGCCGGAAATTTGAAATTGGTAATTTAGTATTCAGCATATGAATCCGAATAATTCTTGAAAGTTAATTTTACCGCGCCTCCTGGCACAATTCCACTAAAATGCCATGAGTATGTTTTGGATGGAGGAAGCAAACAAGTTTATTATCAGCTCCCTTTTGAGGCTCTTCATTAATAAAAACAAAACCCTCGTTTTTTAATCTTTTAATTTCTTCCCTGATATCATTTACCCCAAATGCCAGATGGTGAATTCCCTCCCCCCTTTTTTCAATAAATTTTGAAACAGGACTGCCGGGTTTGGTTGCCTCCAGGAGCTCTATTTTTGATTCGCCCATCTTGAAAAAAGAGGTGTTCACTCCTTCTCTTTCAACCATTTCTGTTTTGTAATGTTGGGCTCCAAAAAGTTTTTGAAACAGGGCATTGGCCTGGTCAAGGTTTTTTACTGCAAGGCCTA
>JAHEZO010000314.1 GCA_023250995.1 Flavobacteriales bacterium
GAACAGAGTTTGAAATTGATAATGAATACATCATGTCGGCAAAAGATTTATGTACTATTGGTTTTCTCGATAAATTAATAAATGCCGGTGTGAGCATTCTGAAAATTGAGGGACGGGGACGAGCCGCAGATTATGTTTACACTACAACAAAATGCTACCGTGAAGCCATTGATTCAATTGCGGACGATTCTTATTCTCCGGAGAAAATTAAGGATTGGAAAAAACGTCTTTCCACCGTTTTTAACAGGGGTTTTTGGGACGGATATTATCTGGGGAAAAAAATGGGAGAATGGAATAATACGTATGGCTCACAAGCAACTCACCAAAAAGTATATATTGGAAAAGGAATAAAATATTTTGATAACATTAAGGTAGGAGAGTTTTTACTTGAATCTCATTCTTTATCATTGGGGGATGAAATTCTGATAACCGGACCTTCATCAGGTGTGATTGAAACAAAGGTAAACGAATTAAGGATAAAAGATATTCCAATAAAAAAAATAAAAAAAGGGGAGATTTTCTCCATTCCCGTTTCCGAAAAAATAAGGCCTTCCGATAAACTTTATAAAATTGTTAAAACGTGATTCGGATTACTCATTTCCGGCACAGGTGCATCGGTTGCAATGCCTGCGTTGAATCCAATTTCAACCAATGGAGAATATCCAAAAAAGACGGAAGGAGCATCCTGATTGGATCAATAAAAAAAAAAGGAATTTATCATTACAAGGGACCGGATCATGAATTCGAATTAAATCTGACAGCCGCCAAAAATTGTCCGGTTAAAATTATTAAACTGGAAAAAATAAAATAACTTTGAAGAAAAAAGAGAATTTAGCTGATTTGATGATTTGCTGATTTGCTGATTTGCTGATTTGCTGATTTGCTGATTTGCTGATTTGCTGATTTGCTGATTAGCTGATTAGCTGATTGGATGATTGGATGATTAGCTGATTTGTTGATTAGCTGATTTGTTAATTGCTAAATGCTAATTGTTTATTTGCTAATTAGCTAATTTGTTTAAAGCTTATCATCTCCACAAAATAAATCATTATGTACGATTATATCATTATTGGCTCAGGTTTCGGAGGTTCGGTTTCCGCTATGCGCCTGGCCGAAAAGGGGTATTCGGTCCTAGTTATTGAAAAAGGCAAAAATTTCAGCAATGCCGATTTCCCGGTAACAAACTGGAATTTTAAAAAATTTTTCTGGGCACCACTCCTCAAATGGTATGGTTTTCAGAAAATAACTTTTTTCAAAAACACAATGATTCTAAGCGGGGTGGGCGTGGGTGGAGGAAGTTTAGGTTATGCCAATACACATATGTTCCCGCCCGATGCATTTTTTGAAAATTCTTCCTGGGCCCATCTTGTTCAGGGAGAATCAGGATGGAAAAAAATTTTATTTCCCTTTTATGAGAAAGCCCGGATGATGCTCGGAACGGTACCCAATAAATCGTTCGGGAGGGCGGATGAAATTTTAAAGGAAGTTGCCGGGGATATGGATCGCCTTTCTTCCTACAAAGAAGTTGATGTGGGAGTTTATTTTGGTGATACCCGCCATGCAACGGATCCTTATTTTAAAGGCCTTGGCCCTTTAAGGCAGGGCTGCACCGAATGTGCAGGTTGTATGGTAGGATGCAGGCATAATGCTAAAAACACCCTGGATAAAAATTATTTGTTTTTTGCCCAAAAATTCGGAGCCGAAATTATTTCTGAAAGACTGGCCGGAAAAATTGAATTTGAAAACGGCATATACAGCATTGAAACGGTTTCCAGCACTTCCACATTTATAAAAAATAAAAAAACATTCAGAGGAAAAGGATTAATTATTTCGGGAGGTGTACTAGGCACCATGGATTTGCTCCTGAAACAAAAATATAAATTCAATTCCCTTCCATTGCTCTCAGATACTCTTGGTGAAAACCTGCGTACCAACTCCGAAATGCTTTGCGGTGTTACCTCAAAATCAGAAAAATTAAATCATGGAATTTCAATTTCTTCGGTATTCAACCCCGATGACCATACCCATATTGAAATTGTTAAATATCCCGATAATTCAAATGCCATGAAGGCGTTTGCAACTTTAGCCACAGGGCCAGGCCATCCCCTTGTAAGAACGGTAAAACTGTTGCTGAATATTATCACCAAACCCGCTTCGTTTTTTAAAATGCTTTTTGGGAAAAATTGGGCTACAAGGTCAGTAATTTTTCTTGTGATGCAAAGTTTAGACAACTCGATGAAAATGGTGTATAAAAAATTTCCATTCCCGGGTATTTCAATTTGGAATAAAAAGAAAAACCGTGTTCCTTCTTATGTTGATATCGGTCAGAAAACAATGATGAGATATTCCGAAAAAGTTAACGGAACGCCTCAAAATGCCATCACCGAAATATTATTTAATATGTCATCCACGGCCCATATCCTTGGTGGTTGTCCAATGGGAAAGAGTGAAAAAGACGGGGTTATAAATAATAAATTTGAAGTGTTCAACTATCCGAATATGCATGTGCTCGATGGCTCAGTGGTACAGGGAAATCTCGGTGTAAATCCCAGCCTCACTATCACAGCTCTATCAGAATATGCCATGTCGCTGATTCCCGAAAAAAACGGAAATAAAAATATTTCGCTTGACATGCAGATGGATATGATTTCCAGAAAACAAAACATTTAATGAAAGCTTTTTAAAATTCACCGCAGAGGACACCGAAAAACACAGAGGAATTTTAATTAAATTTTTATTTCCCTTTT
>JAHEZO010000183.1 GCA_023250995.1 Flavobacteriales bacterium
TTAAATGGTGGGGGTGGGGGAAGTGTTACCTGCGATTGCGGGGGGGGCGGAGGCGGAGGCGGAACCAGTTTGGGTACTTCAGTAATTAATGGCAGCGGGGCCACTCCCGGGAATTCTGCCGACCCCGATTTATGTGCTGGCTGTGCCGTGGGGGGAACCTCAGTGGCAGGGGGCAATGGAATCATGATTATTTCTTATACTCCTCTTCCTGTTTCTCCCCAAGCCATTTTCAGTTCCAATTCTACCTGTTTTAATACACCTCCAACTCAGTTTACCAATTCTTCAGTGGGTGCTACCAGCTCGAGTTGGGATTTTGGTGACCCATCTTCACCAAACAATGCTTCCACGGCCCTTAACCCCACACATATTTATACAGCCCCGGGTATTTACACGGCAACACTTACTGTTGCAAATGTTTTTTGCACAAACACTGTCTCCCATTTGGTTTATGTAAATCCGGCACCGGTAACTTATTTTACCTCTAGCACGGTGTGCTTTGGGAACTCCACCACTTTTACCAATCTCTCCACAGGAAATAACTTGCAGTACACCTGGAATTTTGGCGATGGTTCAGGCCCCTCCACTTCTGCTAATCCGGTTTACCAATATCCGAATGATGGTTCCTTCTCAGTAAAATTAATTTCTGTTTCCGACAGTGGTTGTTCAGATACCCTAATAAAAACCACACAGGTGAATGCCATGCCCGGAGCTGATTTTAATTTTTCTAATGTGTGCATTTATGACTTAGCCAATTTTACTGATAATACAAATATTTCTACCGGCACTTTTACCTCAGTTTGGGATTTGGGCGATGGAAGTACCTCAACTCTTCTGAACCCAACCCATTTGTACAGCACCAACGGAAATTTTAATGTAAAACTTGTTGTTGTTTCCGACTCTGGTTGCACCGACTCTGTTTCAAAAACAATTTTTGTTAACCCTGCCCCTGTCACCTCTTTCACTACCAATAACAACTGCCTTTCCGACACTTCATTTTTTACAAATACATCCTCCATTTTGGCGGGGGCAATTACAGGCTGGTTTTGGAATTTTGGTGACGGCACAGGGACTTCAACCTCCTTTAGCCCTTTTTATAATTATTCAGCGGATGGTTCTTACCCGGTTAAACTTATTGCCACAAGCGACAGCGGTTGCACCGATACGATAATAAAAACAATTGTAATTCATCCAATGCCCGTTGTGAACTTTTCTTTGTCGAATGAATGCCTGTACGATTCAGCTAATTTTTCTGATTTAACTTCTATTAATACCGGAACCTTTACCCTTAATTGGAATTTTGGTGATGGAGGAAATTCCACCCTTTCAAATCCTGCACATTTATATGGTTCTCCCGGAATCTATAATGTTACTCTTACTGCCACTTCGGATAGTGCCTGCCTTGATTCTGCCACCCAAATAATTATTATTCATCCTGTTCCGGCCCCTTCTTTTGTTACTCCAAATATTTGCCATTTTGATACTTCGTTCTTTAATAATACATCTACCATTGGAAGCGGAAGCATTGTTACCTGGAACTGGGATTTTGGAGATGGTGGTTTTTCAAACCTGCAAACTCCATTTCATGTTTATAATATTGACGGCTTTCATACCGTTACTTTAATTGTTGTTTCCGATAGCGGTTGTTCAGATACAATTTCTTCGGCTATTACTGTGTATCCCACCCCAACCGCCAATTTTTCTGCAGCCAATGTTTGCAGCTATGATTCGGTTATTTTCATTAATAATTCAGTGGTAACCTCCGGTGGAATAACCTATGGTTGGAACCTGGGTGATGGAACTCTTTCAACCCAACAAAACATTTATCATTTGTACGCACTAAGCGGAAGCTACATTGTAACTCTTGCCGTGGCTTCTGATAGCGGATGTACAGATACTCTTGTAAAAACAATTTTTGCTAACCCTGTTCCTTTAACAAAGTTCGGCAGTATTAACAATTGCCTTTACGACACATCCTTTTTTAAGGACTCTTCTTTCATTTCAACCGGAAACATAATTACCTGGCAATGGAATTTTGGCGATGGAGGGGTTTCTTCTTCGGCTAACCCATTTCACATTTACTCTTCTCCGGGATTATTTAATGTTTCTCTGATTACAATTTCCGATTCGGGCTGTACCGACACCTCTTTAATTGTTATCGAAAAATTCCCAATTCCCCTTGCCAATTTCACTCCGGATACTGTTTGTTTTAAAGACAGTACCCAGTTTGCTGATTTAACTTCCATTAGTGGAGGAAGCATTGTAAGCTGGGTTTGGAACTTTGGCGATGGAACTCCCTTGGTGAATCAGCAAAATCCATATCATTTTTTTCCCCTTGGATTCTATAACGTTACCTTAATTGCAATTTCAGATAAAGGTTGTTTTGATGATTCCTCCAAATTCGTAGGAGTTCATCCCCTGCCGGTTCCGGCATTTAACTATACCAATGCATGTTTTAATGAGCAACCAACTATTTTTTCCGATAGCTCTACCGTGGCAAATGCAAGCATCATCAGTTGGCAATGGGATTTTGGAGATGCCGGAACTTCATCGAATCAAAACCCTTCTCATAATTATGCTCTGGAAGGAACCTATCCGGTACAACTGGTGGTAGTTTCAACAAAGGGATGCACCGATTCCCTTATCCAGCAAATAAGAATTTTTCCTGTTCCTAAAGTTTCTTTTTCGGCAAACGATACAATGGGTTGCCAGCCATTTTGTATTGATTTTTCAAACGGATCTTCCATTAATACCGACTCGCTTGTTGGATGGGACTGGGATTTTGGAAATGGAATTTCTTCCTCTCTGAAACAACCATCCGTTTGTTTTGATAACGATGGAATTTACACAGTTTCTCTGATTGTAACCTCAAACCAGGGTTGCAGGGATACCCTCATTAAAAATGATTTTATTACTGTATTCCCCCTGCCGGTGGCTGATTTTTCAATTTCCCCCCAACCAACCACCGTTCAGGAAATGAATATGTTTTTTTCCGATTTATCCTCAGGGTCCCTTGCAAAATGGAACTGGACTTTTTTTGATAATGATGAAAAAACAAAACTTGACTCTTCAGAGGTGCAAAACCCCACCTTCAATTTTGCTTCTGTACCCGATAACCCTTTTATTTTTTACCTTGAAGATTCGGGAAAATACCCGGTACGGCTAATCATTACTACCATTGATGGATGTAAAGACACCATGGATAAAAAAGTTTTGGTAGATGGCATTTATTATATGAATGAACCCAATACTTTTACCCCAAATGAGGATGGAATTAACGATTTGTTTTTCCCTGTTGGCATTGGTATAGAACCCTATTCTGATTTCAATTTTTATATTTTCGACCGTTGGGGAGCGATAATATTTGAATCCCACAATCTCGATAAACCATGGGATGGCTCCTCTAACGGAGCCCCTGCCCAGCAGGATGTTTATGTTTGGCTTCTCGACATAAGAGAGGCTACCCAGAAACACAAGAGGCAAAAACTAATGGGACGCATAACTTTAATAAGGTAAAAATAATATTCGAAAAATTTTTTTCGGCACAAAATATTTTTATCTTAGCCATCTAATTATCCTCTACACATGAAAAAAAGTTTACTTTTTCTGTCGCTTTTTGCGGTTTTTTTTTCTTCTTTTTCGCAAACTCTTGATGTTATAAGTGACGGGGCTATTATTTCTGTTTATTCCGACTCTGTAATCATTGATGGTAATTTTTTGCACCAAAACAACGATACCATTGTCAATGACGGCAATGTTTATCTTACTGGCGATTGGACAAATAATAATTCTGCATCAAATGTTTTTACCGCAGGCCCGGATGGGTGGTTACATCTTTCAGGATCAAATCAAAATATTGGAGGCACAACCTTAACTCATTTTAATAACCTTGAACTTTCGGGAACAGGAATTAAATCACTCCTCAACATTGACGCAGATATTGAAGATACCCTTGCACTTACTGACAGGGAATTTTCGGCCGGAGACAACACGGTTTTTGTTTTAAACAATGCAACCGGAAGTGTAACCCGCACCAATACATTAACCGGTGGATTTGTAAGCAGCACCAATAACGGGGGCCTTTCCCGGAAAACATTATCTTCTTCTGCTTATTCCTTCCCGGTTGGCTCTAGTGCAGGGACCCTCCGCTACCGGCCTGTAGATCTTACCCCGAATTCTTCCTCAGCAAATACTTTTAAGGTAAGAATGGCCAATGTGAACCCCAATACAGATGTGGGAAACTTAAAAGATTCAACAATTTGTGATATTAATTCAAAATTTTACCACCGGATTTTTCAAACAAGCGGAAGTAATCCTGCTGATGTAAAAATTTATTTTGATACGGTGCTGGATGGTAATTTCAAAACCATTGCACATTGGCAAAACATACCACAATGGGAAAATACCGGTGGCAATTTATTTAATCCCGGCATCCAGCTTTCTTCTTTAACAAAAAATTCATGGACCGATTTTTCAACCAACCCGTTTGCTCTGGCCATATTGATTCCCGCTCAACCCACTGTTACTGCCACCGGCCCTGTTACTTTTTGTGAGGGCGACAGCGTAATTCTTGATGCTGGATCTGGTTATGCTTCGTATTTATGGTCTGACGGGAGCACTACTCAAAAAATTACGGTTAAAACAACGGATAGTTTAACAGTGGTGGTGTCCAGTGGCGGTACATGCACGGCTTCATCCGTAAATGGAATTAAAGTTACTGTTAACCCGCTTCCGGTTCCAACAATTACTTCCAGTGGCTCCACAACTATTTGCCTTGGGGATAGCGTTACCCTCGATGCTACCGGAGCTTTTGCAGGTTACCTCTGGTCAACAAGTCAAACATCCCCTTCCATTGTTGTTAATTCCACCGGAAATTACTCGGTTACGGTTACTACTTCGGCAGGATGTTCGGGTTCCTCTGCCCCGGTTTCAGTTACGGTTAATAATCCTCCGGCACCCACCATTACCGCCATTGGCAACACTGTTTTTTGCGAGGGTGGCGATGTTGTTCTGGATGCCGGCAGCGGATTTTCAACCTACCTTTGGAGCAATGCTGCAACTTCTCAAACAATTACTGTTGATTCAACAGGAACCTTCTCCGTTACAGTTACTGATGCAAGTGGTTGCACTGGTTTTACGCAATCATCCACCACCACTACAGTTAACCCTAATCCAAATGTTGTTGCTTCGCTAGATGATACCATTAATATTGGCGTAAAAGACACTTTATTTGTAATTGGAGCGGTTAATTATCAGTGGGAGCCAGGCAGTGGAAGTGGAAATTCTTTTATAGTGTCTCCTACCGAAGAAACCACCTACATTGTTACCGGTACGGATGCGAATGGATGTAAGGATGCGGATACGGTTAAAGTATTTGTTGATAGAGAATGCGTTTACTTCCTGCCTAATATTTTTTCTCCGAATGACGATTTGTTTAACGATGAACTAAAAGTTTTAGGAAGAGGTCTCGACTGGATATATCTTACTATTTATGACCGTTGGGGAACCCGGGTATTTGAAAATTCGGATTTGAACACTCCCTGGGATGGAAAATATAATGGTGCCAAGCTAAACACCGGGGTATATGTTTATATCCTAAAAGGAAAATGTAAGGCCTCAGGCGAAGAATTTGAAAAACACGGGAATGTTACCCTCTCCCGGTAATAATTTTTTTGCCGGGTTGTGGGTATTTTATTAATTGAAATTTTAAAACAAAAGATATGAAAAAGCGAACCATACTCCTTTCTGCTGTTGTCTTTTATTTTTCGGGTTTTGTAGGGATGGCACAGGACATTCATTTTTCTCAGTTTTACAATGCTCCATTAATTATGAATCCCGGATTAACCGGAACCTTTAAAGGGGACCAAAGAATTATCATTAATCACAAAGACCAATGGCGCTCGGTGGGTTCCCCTTATCAAACCTCTCTTATTTCATTTGATACGGGGCTCATGAAAAAAAAATGGAAAAGCGCTTACCTGGGCCTCGGGTTGGTTGCCTTTAGCGATAAGGCAGGTGATACTCAATTAGGAACTACTCAGGCAAACATTTCGGTTTCGAGTGTGGTTTATATTGGTGAAAGTCAGCTTTTGTCGGCAGGTCTGCAGGGAGGTTTTGCGCAAAGAAGCATCAAATCTGAAAAAATGCAATGGGGAAACCAGTTTGATGGAAATGTTTTTGACCCCACCAGGAGTTCAGGGGAAACAAACCAAATGCTCCCCTATACTTTCGGTGATTTCTCTGCAGGCATTTCATGGAGCTACGGAACTCAGGAGTCAAGTTTGTTTGCCAATAATGAAGTAAAGGCAAATTTTGGAGCAGCTGTGTTTCATGTGAACAAGCCAAAACAGAAATTTAATACCTTTAAAGAAGTAGACCAGATGTATTCAAAAATTAGTGTACACGGAGGTTTACATATCGGTTTCGGGAAATCAAATTTTGCCGCCCAACCCTCAGTATTCTACTGGAAACAAGGCCCACAACAGGAAGTTAATTTTGGCGCTTTCATCCGATACCAGTTGCAGGCTGAATCTAAATACACCGGAATGTTTAAAGAAACTGCTTTGTCACTGGGCGGTTATTTCCGGACAAAAGATGCATTTATCCCTTCCATCTTCTTTGAATATTCAAGTTTTGGCATCGGCCTTACCTATGATGTTCAGGTTTCTGACCTCAGCACCGTAAGTAACAAAAAAGGGGGGATAGAAGTTTCTCTACGGTACGTAAATCCTAACCCTTTCAGAGGAGGAGAAACCAAGAGTGTGAGATTTTTGTAATCTTTCGAAAATTACTCATTCATTCCGCCCGGTTCTTATGCCTTTTTTTCTCCATAATAAAAGGTCATTGTTCATTTCCTTGTTAAAAACCATTTCCCCAATGGATTTATTTGATCTTGTTACTTAGTTTAGATTTGCATTAATATCCTGATAATTTTAAAAGTAAAATTTTCTTAGTGAAAAAACAGATATCGAATTCCCTTAGTCCAAATTTTTCTCACTTGTTCTCCGGCAGCCCTGTAATGGCATTTTTTCACCGGAATTTTTCACTCACAATATTTATCACCATTATCTTTTTTGGAACAGGCGCTTTTTCACAGGAAAAAGATGTTGAGTTCAACAAAGCAAGCTTTCCGAATGACATTGACAAATTGAAGGAGGCCATAAGGGAAATAAAAGAGGGAGATCGGTACTACCATGTTGCCTCTGTTTTGCATCCCATTGCCCTTGAACATTTTCTAAAAGCACAGGCATTTAATCCGAACAATGCCGAGCTGAATATGAAAATAGGCCGAAGCTATCTTAATTCAAATCAAAAACTAAAGGCCCTTGAACATCTTGAAAAATCCCTTCGGTTGGATGCCCATTTGGATGAAGAAATTCATTTATACCTGGGGCAGGCGTACCAACTGCACAGGATGTGGGATAAAGCCATTGAAGAGTACAATGTGTACAAAAAAAATATTCCTGAAAGTGATGATATAAATCAAAAAATCCTGAATAAAAAAATTGTTGAGTGTAATAATGGAAAGGAACTGGAAAAAAAACCACTGAAGGTTAAAATAGAAAATATGGAGCCCTTGAATACTCCATTTGCTGAATATGGTCCGGTAATTTCTGCAGATGAATCGGTGCTGATTTTTACCGCGAGAAGGGATAATACCACAGGGGGAGGAAAAGACCCTTTTGTGAATCAGTTTTATGAAGATATCTATATTTCTCATTCTGATAATGGAAGTTGGTCAACAGCCGAAAATATTGGCCCCCCTATAAATACTGAAGCTCATGATGGTGCCATAGGACTTTCAGTAGATGGGCAAAAGCTATTTGTTTATGTTGATGACCATGGCAACGGGAATATTTATGTGAGCCAGTTAAAAGGGAAAAAATGGTCGCAACCCAAAAAAATGGACAACACTATTAACTCCGTTTACCGGGAATCCTCTGCAAGTTTTTCTCCCGATGGGAAAACCCTCTATTTTGTAAGCAATAAACCGGATGATAACCTTGGTGACCGGGATATTTTTTACAGTAAAATTGACGAAAAAGGGAAATGGGGTAAACCACTAAACATTGGACCTGTAATCAATACCGAATACGGTGAGGAAGGTGTTTTTATGCATCCTGACGGGAAAACACTTTTCTTCAGTTCTCAGGGGCATAATTCAATGGGGGGGTATGATATTTTTATGTCGGTAT
>JAHEZO010000184.1 GCA_023250995.1 Flavobacteriales bacterium
ATTTTCGTCATTGGTCATTGGAATTTTTTTGCAATTTGATTATTGTTATTTGTTATTTGAAATTGAGATGTGCGTAACATCAGTTAAATAACAATGGTTAAATGTAGAATATGATTTGTAAAATCAGCACTCCATTAATAATCTGAGAAATAAATTAGCTTTTGAAAAGTAAATTGAATATAGAATTAGATTCGCTAATAAAATCAAACCTTATTTTGTTTCAGGATGAAAATATTTTATTAAACTCTAAAAAACCACTCCTCCGTACATCCCGATTTTTAGCGATCCATCATTTGTAACTTTTATTTTTATTGCATAAACAAGATTTGCTCTTTCATCCTTTGTTTGAATTGTTTTTGGAGTAAATTCAGCTTTGCCGCTTACCCAGGTTATTACCCCTTCAATTTCCTTATAAGTTTTCGACCCATCATCCACCAGAACCTTTACTTTTTGATCCACTTTAAATTGGGATAATTGGTTGCCCGTTATATAGGCGCGGAGAAAAAGGGAAGTAAGATCGGCAATTTTATAAAGAGGTTTTCCGGGTATGCTCATTTCTTTTTCCTGAACATATTTTGTCAAAACCGTTCCTGAAAGGGGATTGATTATTTTACATTTTTCAAGCTGATCGTTAATCTGCTCAATTTGTATTTCCAGGGGTGAGGTTTCAAGATTAATGCTTTGAGATGTGATACCCAGAGCCGATTGCTGGGCTTCTCTTTGCTTTTTCAATACTTCTATTTGTGCATTTATATCGTCCAATTGCTTTTGAGGTGCGGCTTCCGCCTTAACCAGACTTGAAACTCTTTTTATCTCTTTTTCGAAAGTTTTTAATTGTTCTTCAATAGCACCAACCTGGGCAGGAATATCCGGCCTGCGGCTCAAAACAGCTTTAATTTGCTCCTGCACCTGTCTTTTTTTTAGAAAAAGAGGGGTGCTGTCAACATACCCGATTTGCTGGCCTGCCGGCAGCAACTGACCTTCTTCAATTTTGAATTCTTTAATGGTTCCCGTTGCTTCGGCAGAGATAATTGTTTCTTCTGCTTCAAAGGCACCTGAAGCATCAAACTCATTTTTTTTGTTGGAACAAGAAGTGAGCAAAAAGGTTCCAATTAATATTAGGGGAATTTTTTTTTTCATAAATTAATTATTATCTGAGGTTAGGCAAACTAAAGTTTTTGTATTGTGATTTTTCTTTTAGTGATAAGTCGTAAGTCTTAAGTCGCAAGTACTTTATCATTATTTTATTAATCCTAATAATTAATGAATATTTTTTTGAATCCTCGTAGCAATAATTTTAATACTTATTTTTTTTTCCCTTACGACTTACGACTTACGACTTACGACTCTTTTACTTAAGTAACTTTTTCCCCTTGAACATTTTGGGGTACTTAAGCAATTATCAGTTTCCTGAAATTGTTTGGCAATTGTACTCTGCCAATGTTAATTGAATTTGATGCTGTGAAAGAATCTGGGCGGCCTGGTCGGCAGCATTCATTTCTTTAAGGTAATCCGTTGCAGTAATAACTCCGTTTTCAAGCTGAACCTTTGCAGCATTAATTATATTTTTTCTCAGTTCTATAATTTCATTATCCTTCACAATCAGTTCCTTTAATTTATTAATTTCTTCCAACTGCTGTTTCAACAATAAATTTGTGTTGAAAAGGAAAGTTTCCTTTTGGATATCAAACAAATTTTGACTGAGACCGATAATTTTTTGTTCGTTTTTCAGAGTATAAAACCCTGTGATAGGCCAATTGATTCTTAATCCTCCGTAATAAAAAAAGTCAAAATCGGGATTAAACATATTTAATGCGGGCCTTCCATACCCGCTCTGCAAAAAAAGATTAAAACGGGGAAGGTTTTTGGCAAGAACAAGTTTACTTTGAATATCGAGGGTTTTCTTTTGATTTTCAAAAAGAACCATTTCAACCCGGTTTATAGTGGGGGGCGGAATTTTTGATGCGGGTTTTATCAGTTCGGTTTTTTCCCCCAGGGGAAGATTAACAAATAGTGCAAGCATTTCAACATAGGCCTTTTTAGTTCCTTTCAGTTCAATTATCCGTTGCTCGCCTTTTAGAATTTCTGCCTTTAAAATATCCGAATTGCTTTTCATGGCCACCCCATTTAGGATTGCATTGTTTACCTTGTCCAATGCCGACCGAATATCTTTAATGAATAATTCCGTTAAAAAGAATTGTTCGTTAACCAGCAGAATTCCAAAGAAAAGCTGGTTGATGCGTTCTTTTAATTTATATAATTCCACTTCAAGCTTTTGTTCTTCTACCTGTGCATTTGTTTCAATCAGGTTTTTTTGATGTTTGATAATAACTGCATCCGAAATTGGCTGGTTAATTTCTCCGTATAGTTTGTATTGATCCTTTGATGGGGCGGGAATTGACATGTTTGGCAATGAAATTGGAACTTTTGTTACTTCCGACTGATAGGTTCCCAGGGCGTTGATACTTAATTGAGGCAGGTATCCTTTGGAAGCGTTTTCAAGCGAGTAATCCCTGCTTTTTTCAATTAGTTCCTTTTGTTTAAGGAGAGGATATTGTTTTCGGGCAAGGGAATAACATTCTTCAATGGATAACCGGGAGGAATCCTGGGCAAAACAATTTAAAAGGGAAATCCATACAAAGGCAAATGCTAATAAAAAAAATTTTATCCGAATAGTAAAAAATTTGAATAATATCCTTTTGTGGCTGCAATAATTCATTTTCAAAATATTTCTTGTTAATTATTTTTCCAAAATTACGAATTCTGTTCTTCGGTTTAACGATTTGCCCTCCGGTGTTGTGTTGGGGCCAATGGGTTTTGTTTCACCAAATCCTTTGTGCGACAAATGATTTTTATCTACCCCTTTGTCCTGCAAATAAGCCATAACCGAAAAGGCCCTGTCGGTGGAGAGCGCTAAATTACTTTCATCATCCCCAACATCATCTGTATGGCCCAGGATGGCAACCTTCATGGATGAATGGTTTTTAAGGTATTCTGCAAATTCATCCAAAATCATTTTTGATTCTTCGGCAATTTCGGCTGAATTGGTTGCATAATAAATTTCGTTGATGCGGTACGGTTTGTCAATTTTTATTTCTTCCACCGTTAAGTCTATTTTCCGAATTGAAGGAGTCGAAGTATCCTTTGATGAGATAAGTTTTGAATTAAATGCAATATCATCGCTTTTTATCACAAGCATTACATCTTCTGCCTCCTTAATAGTAATTATGGCGGCATAGGTTCCATCAGTTGAATCCACTTTAAATTCTTTTGTTTCTTTTGTTTTCATGTTTTTCAATTCAATAGTTGCATTTGGCAGAATGCTGTCATTTTCGTTTTTTATTTCACCCTTCACAAAAACAACTTTTTCTGGTCTTGCACCTTCGTACAACTCAAAAGAAAAAATATCGAGACCGGTTCCTTTTTTTTTCAAGAGGTCGGATCCGAAAAAAACTTTTTTTCCGTCAGTGCTTACAATAAAGCCATGCTCGTCTTTTTCGGAATTGATTGGATATCCGATATTTTTAGGTTCACTCCAATTCCCATTGGGAAGTTTTCTGGAAAAAAAAACATCAAATCCTCCAAGTCCGAGATGACCTTGGGATGAAAAATACAAGGTCTGACTGTCGGAATGAATAAAAGGCGATTTGTCATTGTATTCCGTATTGATGGGGGCACCCAAATTTTTTGCCTGTTTCCACCTGCCCATTGAATCTCTTTCCGACACATAGATATCTATTCCTTTGCTTTCGGCCCTGGCACTTCCATAATAAAGCAAATTACCATTAGAAGAAATGGAAGGTTGGCCTTCCCACCCGTCTTCGGTGTTAACCGTAGGTCCGAGGTTTTTTATGGGGGTCCAATGCCAGAAAGGGGTGCTGTTATTTTCATCCGTTGAATAAACATAATCTGATGAAAAAATATCACAATTCATATACCCTTCTTTTCCGGGCTTGCAGATGGTTAAATAGATATGTTTATTATCAATGGTGATGGTGGCACCTCCGTAGCCATAGCTGTCGAATTGGTTAAAAGGGTCGGGCATATTTTCTCCTTCATCAAAGTTTTCCCCTTCAATTTTGGCCCTCACAAATCGTTCAATGTATTCTTTGGTTTGTTTTTCAATATAACTGTCCGGAACCTTTGATTTTTTTTCTGATTTACGGGTAAAATAAAGCCATTCGTTATCCGGTGTTATTAGTGGCAAATATTCATCATTGATGGTAGAAACCTTATTTACCTTCATGGGATCGTAAGGAACTTTATTTGAATAAATTTCGGAATAAAATTTAGCGTAAGTATATTCTCCTTTGGCAAATTCAAATTTTTCTTCGTAATCTTTTGGAATTTTTTTTGGGTCTTCAGTTGGAAATTTTAAAAACCCTTCATAATATTTCATTGATTTTTCATAGTCCTGCTTATCCATGTTCAGTAAACCGAGATAATAATAGGGATCGGCATTTAGTTCGGGGCAAAGTTCAATCACCTTTAGCAAGTGAGGCTCGGCTGGTGCAATGGAAACTCCCTGGTAATTGGCTGTAAGAATTAATTCTTTTGAGAGCAGGAGGTGGGCCTCGGCAAAGTCGGGCTCAAGTTCAATAATCTCATTTAGAAATTTCATTTTTTGCTCTTTGCCAATTTTATTTTTTTTGCTGATGCACTGCTGGTAAAGATCTTTTGCGTGTTCATCTGAAATTTCGCGGCAGAATTCCTGTGCAAAAAGGTTTAGTGGTATTATTAAAGAAATGGCGGTTTGAAATATTTTTTGGAGGAGAATGGGAGCATTTCTGCATCCGGAAACATAATTAACGAAAATAAATTTAGCCACAGATTTCATAATAAAATTACATGGCCATTGTAATTATTGCCATCCCAATTTAGGTAAAGAATATTTAGGAGGCAGAATGGATAATTGCTTTACCAATTTTTTCAATTTGGTCGTTTAGCATAATTATTTTTGGTTCTAATGTTTTGGAAAAAAAAATTTTGCTAGGAAGACCCAAAGTCACAAAGTCTACCAAAACCATTTTTTCTTTGTGTCTTAGTGTCTTTGCAACCACTCCGACTTACTTCGGCTTTTTAAATAAATTTTTCATTTGATCTTTAGCTGCATCTTTTACTTTATTTTCGGCATCTTTTTTTGCTTTCTCAGTTTCAGCATTTATTTTTTCCTCTGCTTCTTTCTTAATTTTTTCTGCCTCTGCTTTGGCTTTTTCTTCGGCTTCTTTTTTTACTTTTTCTGCTTCCTGTTGTGCCTGGTCTTTTAATTTGCCGGCTTCTTCCAGGGCTTTTTTCTCCAGTTCAGCTTTTTGTTTTTCCAATTCATCTTTGGCCATGTCTTTTACGGATGATGTTATTCCATCGGCCATATCGCTGAAATCTACTTTTACTTTTGGATCAGAAATTGTTCCTTCAATTATCACATTGGCTTTTATGGTTTTTGGAGCTGCAGTTCCGGTGAACGCTGAAAGCGCATTAAGTGCCGAATTGGCCATTCCGCCAAACTCACTTGAAGGCACATCCAATTTCATTACATATTTTATCGTTTGGTCAAAAGAACTCCATCCTGAAATATTTGCATTGGTGTTTTGAATTTTCATGTCAAATGGTTCCACTTCCACTTTTCCATCTTTAATTTTAAAACCGACATCTACATTATCTAAATAAAGTTTTTTGTAGCTATCTTTTTTTAATGAAGCGGCAAGTTTGGCAAGGGCTCCTGAGCTTTCAACCGAAATTTGGTGTGTTAAGAGAGATCCGGATCCATAAATGGAATTCATAACGGGTTCCATTTTTTGATTCAGGAGGCAGGCGAATTTCATTTTAGCCGAAAATTTTCCGGTGGCATGCTCGGCAATTGGCGCAAGTTTCTGAACTGTATTAAAGGTTTTAAAAGTGAGTGGAAGATCAAATTTTTCGATATTAAGGTTAAAATCAACTGCAGGGATTTTTGGATTTTTTGTTCCGTATTTCCCGTTTATTTCAAGGGTTCCTTTCAGGGTAGCTAATTTGAATTTTTCAAGATTTATTTCGCTGTCTTTTAATGTTAAGTCTCCTGCCACATCAGTCATTTCAAGGTTTTCATAAATGAGTTTTTTAATGGAGGAAGAAAGTTTAAAATCAAGGTTTGAAGGAACTTCAATAACTGATAAGGCTGCAGTATCGGGTGTTTGCCCGGGACTTCCCTCAGTTTTCACGGCCGATGAATCTTCCGACATGAATTCATTTAAATCAAGCAAATTCGAATGGATGGAAAAAGTTCCCTTCAATGGTTCATTTTTGAAATAGTAAGCCAGAAAGTTTTCAATTTTCCCCATGGCCCCGAGATCGCTTTTCCCGATTTTAGATTCGAAAGAGCTGAGCTCTATAAATTTGGGGGAAAAATTAAAGTATGCTTTTTCAATATTTACCCCATAAGGGAATTCTTTACTTTGGTATTTTATTCCAAGCAGTATTAAAGTTCCATTGGCTTTAAATTCCTCATATTTTTCTTTTTCGATAGAAGATAACCTTCCCTTTACCGAAATGTCGGAAGTAAGCGAGCCCGTGTAATTTTCGCCTTCAGTCATTGGAATTACATCTTTTAAATTATCCAGGTTAATCTGGGCTTTAATCTCCCCGTCAATATTTGCATCCGAAACCGGGGTTGAAATCTTCATTCTTATATCTACCGGATTTTTGGCCATTTCAACATGAAACTTTTGAATATCAACCACTGTTTTATCCGCATCACCGCCCGGGTTATTCACTTTTACCTTGATGGTAATATTTTCGGCTGATTTAGGCAAATCGGTGTATTGAAAACGGGCATCATCCACCGAGAGGTTTAACCCGAAACCGGGTATTGTTTTATCATTGTATTTCCCTTTGGCAAATCCATCTAAGGCTAGTTTTCCTGCGGTTTTTACAGTTTCAAAATCTTTTGAATATATTGCAGGAACAAGAGATAGAATATTTTTAAATTCAGTTTGTTTTGCTGAAAACTGAATGTCCATATCAACGTCATCAGCTGGCATTGCCACCCATCCGTTTAAACCCAGTACAAGTTGGTTAAGCTGAAATTCATTTTCTTTAAAAGTAAATTTGAATTTTGGCATATCCATTTCCAAATCCATTTTAAGTGTTGTTTTTACTTTGCTGAAATAAGGAATTCCATCATAAATGAAAGTTAACCGATCGGCAGTTGTTAAAGTGTTAAGATTAAAAACATCCTGAGTAAAATCTCCACTTCCATGGTGGTTGAGATTATTTATTTGGCAATACATGTTAAAGGAGGAGTCATCATAAATTATATTCGAATTTTCAAGTGAATATTCCTTAAGCGACATTTTAAATTCACCGGAGCCCCCGGAGGTTTCCGGGTTAGGCGGTTCAGTGGCAGTATCCGGTTTTGTAATATCCCAGTTTGCTTTTCCGTTTTTCATTACCACCGCATGAAAATCTGCATCAGCTAATTTGAATTTATTAATATTTATCTGGCCCCCGCTTAATACGCTTTTAATGTCGATGATAAATTCAAATTTGCCAATGGAAGCAAGTGTGATTCCTTTAAATTCATTTAAGCCATCCACTTTAACATCATGCACGATAAAAGTGAAATTAGGGAATGAGCTAAGCAGAGAAAGGTCGAACTCTCCGAAGTCAATTTTTGCACTCAGGTTTTTATTTGCCTCTTCTTTAACTTTCTGAATTATTTTGTCTTTAAAAATAAAAGGCAATACGATAATTGTTGAAATTAAAAGGAATATGATTATTCCCGCTACAATTAAAATCTTTTTCAGCATGATATATAATTAAGAGTTGATGTTATTCAAAATTATGTTTCTTTTCTGTCAAATTAATTTTTTTAACCTGAGCCTTTGGCAAGGCAATTTTATCTTTAAATTTTCGAATCTTTATTTTTCTTTTGGCTTAGGACTCGGGACTATCGAAAAACCTGTAAAACATAAGTTAAGTTGATAATAAAAATTGGTTATTAAATTCGAACTCCGATAATGCAAATATCATCAATTTGTTCCAACTCTCCCTTCCATTTTTCGATGTTTTCATTTAGAATTATTTTTTGCTTATCCATGGGTTCATCCTGAATAGACAAAAGGAGGGATTCGAATTGAGAATACTTGAATTTTTTTCCTTTAGGGCCCCCAAACTGATCGGCATA
>JAHEZO010000315.1 GCA_023250995.1 Flavobacteriales bacterium
TCCTCATTTTATTGTTAATGCCATGATGGCCATACAAAGTTTTATTTACAAACAAGATCCCGATGAGGCATCAAAATATTTATTCTCCTTTATGAAACTGCTCCGCTCCATTCTTGAAGGCTCAAGGGCAGAATATGTAAAACTGGATAAGGAAATTGAATTTTTAAAAAATTATCTCGATTTACAATTGCTTAGATTCTCAGGCAAATTTCATCACACCATTGTAATTGACTCAAAAATTGATACCGAAAATACTTTTGTTCCGCCCATGATGGCCCAGCCCTTTTTGGAAAATGCTATTGAACACGGAATTAAAAACCTGAAAGGGGTAGAAGGAGAAATTGTAGTTCGGTTTGCTGCCAAAAATGAAATGATAACTTTGGAAATTGAGGACAACGGGATTGGCCGGGAAAAATCGAATGAAATTAAAAAATTGGAAACGGAAAAACACCTTTCGGTTGCAACAAATATTACCAGGGAGCGGCTTGCCAACCTGAACAAAAAAGCAAAGAGAAAAATCAGCATGAATATTTTTGATTTAAAAAATGAATGGAATGAACCCCGTGGCACCAAAGTCACTTTTAACTTTCCCGATAATTTGAGGATTCATCAGAATTAGGATTTTTGGTTTAGGGGATTAAGGGGATAAGAGATTAAGAGTTTAAAGGTTTTATAGGGTGGTAAATAATTATTCATTGGAACAATAATAATAAATATACCGGGAAAAATTATCACCTTAAATTTTTTTTTGCATAATACAGACGCCCAAATTGGGCGTCTGTACATTCCTGTAAAAATGGTTATTGTTCCATAAATGTTTTTTTTATTCTCTGGTAAATTATTTCGTTTTAAGTACAGCAAAAATTAATTTAAAAAGAAGGTTAGCAAATTAATATGATCCGGATTCTGATTGTTGATGATGAAAAAAGAGCGCGCCATACTTTAACCTCCATTATTGAAAGGCATTGCCGTAACGCAGTAGTGGTTGGTGAAGCCGAAAGCGTAAAAACAGGAATAGCAGCAATTTTGGAGTTAAAACCTCAGCTTGTTCTTCTTGACATAAAGTTGCATGACGGAACAGGGTTTGATATTTTATCTCAATTACCCTCCATTGATTTTGCACTGATTTTTATTACGGCCTTTGAACAGTATGCGGTGAAAGCCTTTCGTTTCAGTGCTCTCGATTATTTATTAAAGCCGGTGGATCCAGAGGAGCTGGTTCATTCAATTAATAAGGCAGAGGAAACATTAAACCAAAAAAATATTAATACTGAACTGAAAGTTTTCCGGGAAAACTATTTCAACAAAAACAAAGAATCAAAAAAAATTGTAATAAAAACAAGTGATGTTATTTATGTGGTTTCGTTAAAGGATATAATTAGATGCGAAGCAGATGGCAATTATACCTGGTTCTTTCTGAATACCGGACAAAAATATTTTGTTTCAAAAGGATTGAAAGAATATGATGATCTTTTTGAGGGATATGGTTTTTTAAGGGTTCATCAATCGCATCTTGTTAATTTAGATTTTTTTGAAAGTTATGTAAAATCCAATGGTGGTTATATTAAAATGAAAGATAAATCCACCGTTCCTGTTTCCTCACGCAAAAAAGAAGATCTAATGAGGTTAATTGAAAATTTGTAGATGGATTCACCAACCTTCGGGTAATTTCTTTTGCCACCCCTAATACCGAATGATACAAATTATACTGGGATGATTTAATTTTGATGTGCTGGCACTCGTAATCCTAATCTGTAATCATAATCCTTAATCTATTTTTAATTATTCAAAAGTCAATATATAATCATGAAAAACTTGCCGTTTATCAGAGATCTTTGAAATTTATTGCCTGGTTAACTGAGGTCATAGACCTCCTAAATACAGGAAACATAAATTGGAGAATGGAAAAGAATTGTCCGTGATTATAGGAAAGATGTTTTACAAACTTGGTGAAAGGCTGCCTTCCGTGGGATTGCCATCGTTGCGGTTTGAAGGTTTGTGGCGGTTGTATTAGGTTAACAGATTAGGATTATGTCAATAATTGCACCTTAGAACATCAAAATTATTTTATCCCTATTATACCCGCCCAAAAATTATTTAACTTTAATTACTCTCTTAATTTCCCCGATAAGGATGATTTTTTTTTTCACCCCCCGAACTTATCACTGAAATCATCGTTAAACAATTAATAAAGGGTTGGATTAAATTAATTCCTTTCAACCTTACTAAAATTTCTTGGCAATTTTTCTTCGTATCTAGTGAAGGATAAAATTGAAAATGCCTTTGCAAATTTTTTCATAATCCCTGCGCTTATTAAACGGTTGGGCACGCATATGTAATTGCCACAACTTTTGCCATTATCAGTTTCTATTTTTAGAAAATAAAAATAAAAAATATGAGTAAAAAAGTTTCCCTGCCCCAAACGGAACCAAGTTTTCTAATGGCTAAAATTAAATTACAAAAGGAATTTTTTTTCATTCTTTTAATTTTATTTTCAATTTCTTCTTTTGCGGCAAGCAGGTACTGGATCGGTTCTACAAGTACGAGTTGGAGCAATATTAACAATTGGGCTCAGTTTAGCGGAGGCGCAACTGGTTTTAGTGTACCTGTGAGTACTGATGATGTTTTTTTTGATGCGGGCGGCAATACAAATTGCACCATTGATTTTGGAGCAAGCAGCACTGTAAACTCCATTACTGTGGATGCCTTGTATGGC
>JAHEZO010000185.1 GCA_023250995.1 Flavobacteriales bacterium
ATTTTTTTCAGTAGAAATATATAGAATGTTAAAAATGAAAAAGAAAAATTATTTTTTATCAGGTTAAATTTTTATTCCTGAATAATTTTACCACCGCCCTTTCCCCATTTTTCGTATTTTCGTGGCTGCCCCCTCAAAACTCCATTTTTGGAGGGACAACAAATCTTCAGGGGAATAAAAATGAAAAAAGACATACGCACATTAAAATACGAAGAGATAAATGAATTTTTTTTAGCGAGGCAGGAAAAAACTTTTCGTGCCAAACAAGTGTATGAATGGCTTTGGAAAAAGTCGGCCCGGGATTTTAATGAGATGACCAACCTGTCAAAACTAACCCGGGAGTTGTTGGTTGAAAACTTCGCCATTTATCCCATTACCCTCGAAAAAACCCAACATAGCCGCGACCGCACCATAAAATCTGCTTTCCGGTTGTTTGACGGAAATATGGTGGAGGGTGTTTTAATCCCTACCACCGACCGCACCACTGCCTGCGTTTCCACCCAGGCCGGATGTTCACTTACCTGTAAGTTTTGTGCCACCGGCCGTTTGGATAGAATAAGAAACCTTAATGCCGATGAAATTTATGATCAGGTGGCAATTATCAAAAAACAAGCTGAGACTGAGTATGGGCTTCCGCTCTCAAATGTAGTTTATATGGGCATGGGTGAGCCATTATTGAATTATAAAAATGTTCTGGATTCAATTGAAAAAATAACTTCCCCTGAGGGGCTTGCTATGTCGCCCCGAAGGATTACCGTTTCAACTGCAGGGATTTCAAAAATGATTAAAAAGGCCGGTGACGATAAAGTAAAATTCAACCTGGCCCTTTCGCTGCATGCTGCCAATGATTTAAAGAGAAATAAAATAATGCCGATAAACGAATCCAACACACTTAAAACCCTCAGCGAAGCCCTTGTTTATTTTCATGAAAAAACCGGAACCAGAATAACCATTGAATATATTATATTTAAGAATTTTAATGATGAATTAAAAGATGTCATGGAACTCGCTCAGTTTACCAAAGCTTTTCCGTGCAAGGTAAATATTATTGAATACAATCCCATTGACGGGGGTGAGTTTGAGCAGGCATCAAAAGAAAACGTGGAAAGGTTTGCTAATTTTCTTGAGAGCAAAAATATGATAGTAAACATCCGCAGAAGCCGCGGAAAAGATATTGATGCCGCCTGTGGCCAGCTGGCCAACAAATCCACCGTTGTAAATAAACAGCAATCGGGTGAAGTTATTTTGCCCCAATAAATTGACTTTTTTATCGGATAAACAATTTGTATTTTAGTGTTCTAAAAAAAATAATTATCAGGTTTATTCAAATGCTGATGAAGCACCCGGTTCAGATGAGAAAAAAGTAATTAACTGAGGTTACGAAAAAAAATTTAAGTTTCACGCAAAGCCGCCAAGTTCGCAAATAGTTTATAATAGAAAAAGAAAACTTAAAGATATTTATCAATATTGATTTTATAAAACAGGAATTGGCTTTTTTTAAGAACGCAAAATCCCCCACAGTAAAACTGTGGGGACTACTCTGCGACCTTAAAACTTTGCGGACATAGCGTACTCTGCGTGAAATTTTTATTAAATATTTTTATAGAGCCCATTTGCTTTAGGTCAGTAATTAAAATTACTAAATCCCTAGGCGGGTTGCTTCATACAGAGGAAAAGGATTTTGGTGAACCTGTTTTTGCTCATAAATTAATTAGAATTTCCAAGTTGTAATTTTCATTATTGACGAATGGAAAAATAAATAAATTCCCTTGATTTCACCCCAAACCATATCAACCATTATAGAAACCGCCCGCATTGATGAAGTGGTGGGTGAATTTGTATCGCTGAAAAAACGAGGAGTAAATTACCTTGGATTGTGCCCTTTTCACAATGAAAAAACCCCTTCCTTTAATGTAAATCCGGCCCGCAATATTTACAAGTGCTTTGGTTGCGGCAAAGGTGGAAGTGCGTTGAGTTTTATTATGGAACACGAGCATTACACCTATCCGGAAGCTTTGCGATATCTGGCAAAAAAGTATAATATTGAAATAGAGGAAAAAGAGCAAACTCCACTGATGTTGCAAGAACAGGGAGAGAGGGAAAGTTTATATATTGTAACGGCTTTTGCCGAACAATTTTTTATTGATTCTCTTCAAAAATCGGAAGAGGGAAAATCCATCGGTCTTACTTATTTTAAGGAAAGGGGATTTTCTGAAAACACAATACATAAATTCCGTTTAGGATATGCCCCCGATGAGTGGGAAGCCCTAACCAATGCGGCAAATAGTAAAGGTTATAATCTTGAATTTCTCGAAAAAACAGGCCTTGCAAAAAAAAGAAAATCAGAAAACGAGGAAGGAAAGCCAATCGGAAATGAAAGCAGGGGAAATTATTATGATGGTTACAGGGGAAGAGTGATGTTTCCGATTCATAATTTATCGGGGCGGGTTATCGGATTCGGGGGAAGGGTATTAAAAAAAGACGAGAAAACAGCTAAATACATTAACACCCCCGAGTGTGAAATTTACCATAAAAGCAAAACCCTCTATGGAATTTTCTTTGCCAAAAAATCAATCATTGAAAAAGACAACTGCTTTCTGGCCGAGGGATACACGGATGTAATTTCTCTTCACCAGGCAGGAATTGAAAATACAGTTGCCTCCTCCGGGACCTCCCTTACTCAGGATCAGATTCGCCTTATCGGGAGATACACAAAAAATATAACTATGCTTTATGATGGGGATGCTGCCGGCATTAAGGCTTCCTTCCGCGGTATTGATATGATTCTGGAGGAAGGAATGAATGTTAAAGCGGTCCTTTTTCCGGATGGGGAAGATCCTGATTCTTTTTCAAAAAAAACAAGTCAAACTGAGCTTACTAAATTCATTTCAGAAAATTCAAAAGATTTTATTGTTTTTAAAACCAACCTTCTCAAAAAAGACACCGAGGGAGATCCGATAAAAAAAACATTGATGATTCATGATATTGTTTCATCCATTGCCATCATTCCGGATACCATTGCCAGAGCCATATACCTGAAAGAATGCAGCAAACTAATGGACATTTCGGAAAAAGCACTTGTAAGTGAATTAAACAAGTACCGGAGAAAAAAATATTCAAAACAAAATCCGGAAGAGGATACCTCCGAAATATTTTCAGAGGAAAAAAAACCTTCAGAACAGTTTCAACAGGAAGAATCTTTAGTTTACCAGGAACGGGATATCATTCGGCTTTTGCTTAACTACGGAGATCAAAAAATTTTAATTGAAAATTTTGACGATGAAAATAATCCGTTGGAGGTTGAAATTACCGTTGCCGGTTTCATTTTTCACGAATTGATTGAAAAGGATAATTTGATTTTTTGCTCTCCCGTACTGAAAGAAATTTTTGAAGAGTTTTCTGCTAATTATCAAAAGGGTATTGAATTAACGGTCCAGCATTTTATCAATCACCGGGATGAAAAAATAAGGAATCTTACCATTGAATTAATTTCAAATAAATATGAATTGCATAAATGGGAAAGCAAAAACATTATTGTAAATAGGGAAGCAGGAAATCCCTTGCGGATGGTAAATACTGCCATCTCATCTTTTAAAGAAAAAAAAATAAATCAGATGATTGATGAAAACAGAAAACTTATTAAAACTTCTTTTGAGGAGGGAACTGACTTTCAACCCTTTTTAAAAAAGCAGCAGATTTTGGATGATTTAAAAAGGAAACTTGCCAGGGAACCGGGGAGGGTGATAATAAAATAGTTGATGGGTTGATGGGTTGAGGAGTTAATGAGTTTATGAGTTTATGAGTTAAGAAGTTGATGGGTTGATGGGTTTATGGGTTGATGGGTTTATGAGTTGAGGAGTTGAAAAGTTTATGAGTTTATGGGTTTAAAAGTTTTACTTGGCACGGGGCAAATTATCACATCAGGTAAAAAGCCCCAGGTCCCAAATTTCAAATTCCAAGAACCAGGAAATACGCTAAAGGCCCTCTTTAAATTTGGGGCTTGGAATTTTGGATTTTGGTTTTAAAAAAATACGACAATTTATCCCGCTAATATAAAAAAGTAAATTGCTGAAAGGATTGGTTAAGGTAATTATTCATTTGAGAAATAAATGTTTTGGATGGTTGCAGACTTAACCTTTTCAACTTTTAAACCTATAAACTTTTAAACCCAAAATTTTAAATCCACTTTTCCTAAAATTTAATATCCTTTACATTTAACTCCAGCGAAACTTTACCGTTCCATTCATTTTCTTCAATGGTATAACAAAGGCTAAAGGGTTTTTTGGCAGAAATATTCTGGTAAAAATCACCCATTCCAAAACCAATTCCCGAAAATTTTACCGTTGTTTCGTTTTTCTGAACAATATCAAACTTTAGGTGACTCTCTCCAACAACGCGGCTAAAACCCGTATCATAAACATTATGTGAAACAAAAACCGGTTTCATATTCTCCGGCCCAAACGGGGCAAACTGTTTTATAATCCGAAAAAATTTCGGTGTGATATCCGAAAATTTAATTTCTGTATCAATGATAAATTCCGGAATCAGAAGGTTTGGTTCAATGGTTTCGGAAACTACTTTTTCAAATTTTTGACTGAATGCTTCAACATTTTCGGTTTTTAAAGTTAAGCCGGCAGCATATTTATGCCCGCCAAACTGTTCGAGCAAATCACTGCAGGCATCAATAGCCCGGTAAATATCAAAACCGTGAACTGATCTTGCCGACCCCACCGCCAGCCCATTTGATTGGGTTAGCATTATGGTTGGTCTATAATGTTTTTCAATAAGGCGTGAAGCAACTATTCCGATAACTCCCTTATGCCATTCAGGGTGATAAAGCACCGTTGTTTTCTTTCCGGGAGGAAAGTTCACCGGATCCCTCTCTATAAGAGATAAAGCATGGGTGGTAATTTCTTTATCGAGTTCTCTGCGGGCATCATTGGTTTCGTTGATGCCTTTCCCGGCAATTTCGGCAACACTTTCATCTTCCGAAGTTAAAAGCTCCACCGCTTTTTTCCCATGCTCAATTCTCCCGGCTGCATTTATTCGCGGCCCCACAACAAAAACTAAATCAGTAATGTTTAATTCTGCCTTTTTAAATTTTGCAGCTCCTAACAATGCTTTTATTCCTTTCCTCGGATTTGAATTAATTTTTTTTAAACCAAAATAGGTGAGTACCCTGTTCTCTCCGGTAATGGGAACAATATCTGAGGCAATGCTGATGGCAACCAGGTCGAGGTAATCCTCTTTGGTTGAATTTGAAATTGCCTGAATTAGTTTAAAGCCGATTCCGCATCCCGAAAGTTCTTTGTAGGGATAACCGCAATCATTTCTTTTGGGATCTAAAACCGCAACTGCTTCAGGAATCTCCTCGCCCGGGGTATGGTGATCACATATTATAAAATCAATCCCATTTTTATTTGCATAATTTATTTTTTCGTTGGCTTTTATTCCGCAATCCAAAGCAATGATTAAAGAAATCCCGTTTTCCTTTGCAAAATCAATTCCGGCAATTGAAATGCCATACCCTTCTTTGTACCTGTCGGGGATATAAAAAGAAAATTGAGAAGAAAGTTGCGGGAATTCAGCAATAAGAAAAGAATAAACCAGGGCTACGGCACTTGTGCCATCCACATCATAATCGCCATAAACCATTATTTTTTCTTTTTTTTCGAGCCCTGATTTTACCCTTTCCACTGCTTTATCCATGTCCTTCATAAGGAAAGGATCATGTAATTGGTTTAGCTCCGGCCGGAAAAATTTTTTTGCTTCCTCAAAATTTGAAACACCCCTGTTTACCAGCATTTGGGCAATTGTATTATCTACATTAAGAGAGGAAGCCAATTCAATTACCGCTTCACTATTACCTGAATTTAATATGGTCCAGCGTTTTTGCACCTACAATAAAATTCCTTTTAACATAAAAGTAGCGGTAACAAAATAAATTATTATGCCGGTAACATCAACCAAAGTTGCAACGAACGGGGCAGAGGAAACGGCAGGATCCAGCCCCATTCTTTTTAAAAATAAAGGAAGTATTGCCCCCATGATATTTCCCCACATCACCACCCCCATTAGTGAGATGAAAACCGTTATTCCGATCAGAGCCCAATGGTCACCGTAAATATTTACAAATGACGACCAGATGAAAACTCTCACAAAGCCGAGCAATCCCAGGCCAAGACCTAAAAAAAAGCCCGACAAAACTTCCTTTTTCAAAACCTTCCACCAATCATTTGTTGAAATTTCATTTAATGCAAGAGCACGAGTAATAAGTGTGGTGGCCTGTGATCCGGTGTTTCCGCCACTCGAAATAATAAGGGGAACAAAAAATGCCAGCACCACGGCTTTTGCGAGCTGGTCTTCGAAAAATGCCATGGCTGTTGCTGTCAATCCTTCCCCGGCAAAAAGAATCATCAGCCAAAGTCCGCGTTTCTTAACCATGCTGTAAACGGAGGTACTCGAGTAGGAATCTTCGAGGGCCTGCATACCACCCATTTTGTGAATGTCTTCGGTTTCTTCCTTTCTTATAACATCCACCACATCGTCAATGGTGATTCTTCCCATCAGATGCCCTTCTTCATCCACCACCGGCACAACCACAATATCATATTTTTCAATTATCTGGGCCACTTCTTCTGAAAGGGTACTTGTTTTTACAGAAATAATGTTGGGATTATATATGTCGGAAATTTTATTTTCTGCCGGACTAACAAGCATCCTTTTTAAAGAGAGGAGACCAAGTAAAATATTGTTATCATCCACCACATAAACGGAGTAAACAGTCTTAATTTCTTCCACCTGCCTTCGCATTTCCTTTACACATTTTAGCACCGTCCAGTTATGGTTCACCCTTATGAGCTCCTTTGCCATCAATGAGCCGGCAGTACCTTCGGCATAAGAAAGCAGGTTTACAATGTCGCTTTTTTGTTCCTTATCCTCCAGATGAGAAATAACTTCTTCTTTCTGTTCGGGAGGAAGTTCGGAAATGACATCGGCCGCATCATCCGATTCGAGCCCATCTAAATCTTCGGCAATTTCTTTTGAAGAAAGGGATCCCAAAATTCTCTCCCGCATCTCTTCTTCAATATGAACCAGAATTCCGGATGCTTTTTCTTCACCAAGGTTTTTGTAAATGAATTCGGCTTCTTCGAACTCCAGGTCCTTCATTATCTCAGCAATGTCGGCCGGATGCATATTGGAGGTTTTCTCCATCAAGCGGTTTACATCCGAAGATTTGATGATCTTGCGGAAAGAGTTTAAAACTTTTTTTGAAACGGTTGCCTGCATTTCCTTTATAAAACGGGGGCAAAGGTAAAATACATTGTTAAATAATTGGAAAAGATAAAGAGAAGATTATTTATTCCCGAAAAGAATCCCATTTAATAAAATTAATTTTTGCCAAAAAGATTGAAAGGTAATTTTGCCATGAGATTGAAAATGAAAAGAAAAATGGAAAAAATAGAGGAAAGGAAAAAACAATCGGATTATGATATTGAAAAATGCGAACTTTCATTGCCCCACGAAATTTATGATTTTATTTTTACACTGAACCGTGTAAGTGTTCCAACAATATACCCTGAAAGTTTGAAAAATTTATTTCTGATATTCACCTAAAACTATTTTTCAATTTGGCAAAAGTCATGGTTTAACCATGGAAAACTTGAAGTTTTTCAGAGTAAGGATGTTTTACAAATTAAGTGAAGGTCCGCCTGCCGCTGGATTGCAATTATTACGGTAGGCGGGTATTTAGTAATGTATTTAGGAAAACGGATTGGGAAAACGGATTTGGATAACGGATTTGGAAAACAGATTAAGTTTTCAGCAATAATAGTTCATAAGCTCATCAAAATTAATTTATCCCTTTATTCTTTTTTAAGGCACATTTAGAAAAAATAATCTTAAATTTGCTCCTCAGAATCATATAACAATATGGTACAATATCTTACATTCAAAGGCATTTATAAAAGCGGATTTGTTTGGCTTCATAAGAGAGGGCTAAAAAAAATTAAAGAAAAAACCGAAGTAATGGTTTTGGTTCCTGTAAATGACAAAACCGGTATCAAAATAAATGATTTCCTTTTAAAAGGAAATTACTTTTCTCTG
>JAHEZO010000032.1 GCA_023250995.1 Flavobacteriales bacterium
ATTACGCCCCTTCTTTCAAAGTCATTTTATTTTATTCCGGGTGCAGTTCTAAATTTTTTGGTTACCCGCAATAATCAAAGGTTATTCGAAAAACAAAAAGAAAAATGGGAGATTTTTGTGGATGCGTATAATCATCCCTATATATTTTGTCACACCACAAAATCAATGGCTTATTTTGTTAACAACGAAACCTTGCATTATTTTACCGATTTTATTGGAGATAAAAATTCCCTTCTTTATTATTTTTACCTCGGAGCCCATAAGGTTTTACTGGGATATTACCACCAAATGGAAATAAAGGATAAGCTTCCGCTCGAAGGGTTTTATTCCGGACCATCAAAAATTATTCAGGATTTTATTGCCCCGTTTAATATTTATTTAAAGGCAGAATACCGATCGGTTTTTTCACAAATTGATGATGTTTCAAACCCAAATCAAATTGAAATAAAATCGGAATCAATTGTTATGGCAGGAAATGCCGTTAGAAGAAAAGTGAATTTTAATCTTACTTTAAAAGAAAATAAAATACATTCATTTAAAGTTTTAGAGAATGGGAAAATGTTTTCAGCTGAAACTGTTTAGTTATTTACAACCAACATTGATTTTTTTATCTCACCCTTGGCTCAAATGAAAAATAAAGAATACCTGAAGAGACAAAAATGGCAAAAATTGCTCCCCTTGAATTCAAATTTAATCAACCAAATGGAATGGTTGTCCGGCTGGAATAATATTATTTGTTTATTGCATTCATTTTTCGTTTTTAGCCTTTTAATTTCCACTTTGGCTTTTTCTCAATCTGCCAATTCTCCTTTTAAGGAAATGAAACTATCTTATGATTATGAAGCAGCCGGAAATTATCCCCTGGCAATAAAAACCATTATTAATACTGAATTTCCGGAAAATTTAAATTACCAGAAAAATATGCGCCTGGGCTGGCTTAACTATTTAAATTATAATTCGGCCGCAGCCATCTCCTATTACATGGTTGCTGATGGCCTTGAACCCCGCTCCCTTGAAGCAAAAGAAGCTTTGCTGAATAATTATTTTGCTCTTGGAGAATTTTCAAAAGCCGAACGAATGGCACATAATATTTTAAAAATTTCGAAGGTGAATTACCAGGCAAGAATGTCCCTGGCCCGGCTTGCTTTGATGAATCTTAATTACCTGGAGGCCGAATATCAGTTAAAAAAAACAATTCAATTTTATCCTTCCGATTACACTGCCAATAGTTTACTTAAGGAATGTTATATTTATGAAAAGGACAAAAAGAAAATTGCAGAAGTTGAAACGTCATTAAATTGTTTTTATCCAACAAAAAAATGAAAAAAAGTAAACTCAAAATTATTTTAGGAACCGCTTTATTCATGTTGCTTTCCATAACATGCAAAAAGGATACGTGCCGGAATCTTATTTGCCTTAACGGAGGAAAATGCATTGACGGCAAATGCAAATGCCCCGAAGGGTTCAGCGGTGAGCACTGCGATAGTTATGATTTATGTTTTAATGTGGTTTGTTCAAATGGCGGAACCTGTGAATATGGCGAGTGCAAATGCCCTCCCGGATTTTTCGGAAACCATTGCGATAGTATTGATTTGTGTTATAATTTGGTTTGCCAAGGCCCATGTGAAAAAGGAGTATGCCTTCCTCCAAAAATAGTTCACGTAACCAAAATTGAAGTTTTACGGTTTCCAATATCAAAACCAATGGGCATTCCCTGGGATGCAATGATTCCGCCCGATAACAATCCAGATATTTTCCCGCTTATTGAAAAGGATAGTTCCGCTCCATGGTTTTTTCAGCCTCCTATTACAAATGCATTGCCCGGAACAAGTTATTTTTTTACTCCAAATCCTCCCGTAGATTTAATTTATCCCACTTCACAATATGCCATTCACCTGCTCGATGGAGACAGTCCCCAACCCCCTGAACCTATGGGAAAAATATATTTTGTACCCTTTGTTCAGGCAAATGGTTACCCTGCAAACATGGTTATTGACCCGGGTGGACCACTTGCATTCAAATTAACCCTTGAGTATTCCTGGTGAAAATTATCAATAATAAAGTTAGTTTAATGAAACGGTTGAATTTTGGTTTTTTAATTTTTTCGCTTTGGGGGGCTTTGCTTTTTAATGCGGGTTTATTAAAAGCCCAGAAACAAAAGGACATCTCAAAATCCATCCGGATTTCAAATTACTCTACCTATATAAGCGACAATACCATTAAATCAAAAGGATTAAGCAACACCCTCGAACTTTTCAATTATTATTTTACAAACAGCACTGCCATTTCATCGCTTACTCTGGGAACTGAAAGTAAATACCTTACAGGACAAAATTCATTTTCGTATTTCTTCAAAAAAAATATCCGTTTAAACAATTCACTGGTTTGGGTAAAAGGCACATCATTGGTAAATGAAATTTTTACAGTGTATTGGGATCCGATGCGAAAAATGTGGACACCGGTACCTGTAAATTCTAAATTCCTTCCTAAAGATACATTGATAACTTCAAGCATTGCGGATAACTTTTTTGTTTCAGGTTTGGGATTGCGTACCTATAAAAATCTTATAAATTTTGGAACTGAATTTTTTTACATGAATAAAACGGGAGACCGTCCGGACAATAACATTCAGATTTCTGTGATAGCTGAAATTTTAAAGCAAAGAAAATTTGGTGCATTTTTGCATGCCGATTATATTCAAAACCAACAGTATTCTAAATTCAATAAAGATTATTTGTATTTTACAGAGGGGGAAATTACGGCAAAAATTCGCCCTTTCACCTTAAGTATTAATGGCGGATACGGCAAAAGTGTATTCAGGTATGCCCTGCTTGATAATGGCTACCTTGAATATAATCCGTTGCTGCTTAAATATACTTATGGATGCAAGGCCTTAATAACTTTTCCTTCCTGGGGTGGGATTTTTTTTAGTGTAAGTCAAACGGCCTACCATCCGCCAAATGATAAATTAATTTACACATCCTATTACGGAGGGATAAAAATAACTTTAAAGAAATATTAACTAAAAATTAAAAAAAATGAAAACAAAACCATTAATCTTCACCATCCATCTGTTATTTTCCGCATCCCTGTTTGCCCAAAATGATATTGTTGCCGAGGCATTTGCCCAAAGTTATAAATATGAATACAAGGCCGATTATACCAAGGCCATCAGCTCGGTAAAAGGTGTTTACAGCGACAAATCTTATGAAATTAATTTAAGGTTGGGTTGGCTTCATTATGAGGCAGGCCTTTTTTCCGAATCGCAAACCTATTACCAAAAGGCCCTGGCATTAATGCCATACTCCATTGAAGCAAAGTTAGGTTTTATCTATCCCGCTTCTGCCCTCGGAAACTGGGAACAGGTTATTTCCCAATACAAAAAAATCCTGGAAACCGACCCCCAAAATACCACAGCTAATTATCGGCTCGGGATGATTTATTACGGTAAAAAGGATTATCAAACTGCTTTTAAACATTTCGAAAAGGTAATTAATCTGTATCCATTCGGCTATGATTCACTGATAATGTACGCATGGACTAACTATTTTTTAGGGAAAACCAAAGAGGCAAAAGTTTTATTCAATAAAGTATTACTTGTTTCTCCTTCCGATGCTTCTGCGCTTGAGGGCCTCGGACTAATTAAATAAAAAAAGCCCCCCGGTTTTTGCCGGAGGGCTTTTTGGTTTTGGGTTAAATTAAGGAGTTGGGTTTTTCACCACAGATTTCGCAGATTTACACAAATAAAAAATCTTGCGGTTTTTTGAATATTCCTGTCTTCTTTGCTTTAATCTTTTTTATCTGTGGTGAATAAAATTTAATTTTTCTTTCCAAGCAGCAATAAATCCCTCACCTCAATTTCGGTGATGTATTTTTTGTTGCCCTCCTTATCGTTGTAGCTTCGGTTTGTTATCTTACCTTCAACAGCCACCTCGCTGCCTTTTTTAAGAAAACTCTCGGCTACTCCGGCTACAGGCCCCCAAACAACAATATTATGCCATTGAGTATCGGTTACTTTTTCTCCTTCACTGTTTTTGTACGATTCACTTGTGGCAAGTGAGAATTTTACCATTTTTTTTCCGTTCTTCATTTCTTTTACCTCAGGGTCTACTCCCAGGTTTCCGATAAGTTGTACTTTGTTTCTTAATGTGTTCATGATTTTTGTTTTAATTTAAATTGATTGATAATTGAATTGATTGATTTAATGAAAATAGTTTTCACCACAGATTTCACAGATTTCCACAGATTGTTTTTAGGGCCTCCATACTATTTTATCTGCGTTATCTGTGGTGAACCTTTTAGTTTTTCCTTCCAAGAAGTAGAATATCGTTTGCTTCAATTTCTGTAAAGTACCGTTTGTTGCCATCCTTATCGTTATAAGTGCGGCTCACAATTTTTCCCTGCAATGCAACTTCGCTTCCTTTTTGAAGAAATTGCTCGGCAATGCCGGCTGCCTTTCCCCACACCACAATGTTATGCCACTGTGTATTGGTTGTTTTCTCCCCAACACTATTTTTAAATGTTTCGTTTGTGGCTAATGAGAATTTGGCCATTTTTCTCCCGTTTCTGATCTCTTTAACTTCCGGGTTCATTCCCAGGTTTCCGATAAGTTGTACTTTGTTTCTTAATGTGTTCATGATTTTTGTTTTGGTTTAAATTGATTGATAATTGAATTGATTGATTTAATAAAAAAAGTTTTCACCACAGATTTCACAGATTTTCACGGATTAAAGAATAAATCTTTGAATTCCATCCTGTAAATTTGATGTATTGAAATTTATTATAAGCCCAAGTTTACAATTTGACAATTTTAAGTACGTTAATAATTGGGCCTTATGAATAGATGCAATAGCCTCTACAGATTTTATTTCTACTATAACCTCGTTTTCAACTAACAAATCAATTCTATACCCTGCATTCAGGCGAATATTTTGATATGTTAATGGAAGCTCAATCTGTCTCTCAACACAAATTCCTGATTTTTTTAATTCAAATTGAAGACAGGTTTCATAAGTAGACTCCAATAATCCCGGGCCTAATTCCCTATGAACCTTAAAGGCCCTCCCAATAATGGAATAAGAAATTTTATTTAAAGAATTCATCCTTCCTTTGTGTTAATCTGTGTAATCTGTGGTGCAAAAATTAGTTTTTCCCGATTGCCGTTACGCCCTCCTTAGCGGTGCTTAGCAGCCGAATGTTGTTTACCTGAATTTCGGTAACGAAACGCTTCTGGCCATTTTTATCAAGGTAATTCCGGCTGTTAATTTTTCCGGTTATTGAAATCGGGCTACCTTTCTTAAGCTGCTGTTCGGCAAGCAACGCATTCCGTCCCCATACCACCAGGTTGTGCCACTGGGTTTCCGTTATCCTTTCACCCGTGCTGTTCTTTTTTTGTTCGTGGGTGGCAAGTGAAAGTTTTACCATTTTCTTTCCGCTGTTCAGTTCCCTTACTTCAGGGTTCATTCCCAGATTACCTGTTAACTCAACTTTGTTTGTTGTGCTCATGTTTAATTAATTTTAATTTGTTTTTGATTGTTTGAATTGTTTTTCGTTTGAAGCGCTTCATCGAAAATCTGCCGCAAAGAAATGACGGTTCAAAAAACATATTCGGTTATTAACTGCTTACATTCGGATTTTGTTATTTGTAATCGTTTGTTGTCGGAAATATTTTATATGTTTGCGACTGATTTTCAACTTAATTCACTTTATTTATGCCAAAAAATTGTTTGGAGTGCGAAGAGCCCATAAAAGGCAGAACGGATAAAAAATTCTGTTCGGATATGTGCCGGAACAGCTATAATAACAGGCAAAACAGCGATGTAAACGGCTACGTAAGAAATGTAAATAATATTTTGCGTAAAAACAGAAGAATCATTGAGGAGATGATTCCGAAAGAAAGTGAAACCCATAAAACAACAAAAAATAAAATGATTGAAAAGGGGTATCATTTCGGTTACCATACCAACACCCATACTACATTAAAAGGAGCAACTTACTTTTTTTGCTACGAATTTGGATTCCTGCCGCTTGATCACGATTATTATTTTTTGGTTAAGAGGAAGCAGTATCTTGATGAGTAAAAGAATATTTTCAATTGGTAATTCTCTGATAAAAAATGTTCCCCTTTGGTTAAAAATTTATCTTTGTTGAAATTATAATTAATATTTTTTTTGTGTTTTGAAGAGCCTTTAAGGAAGGCTGTTTTTTGGTTGTGTTCCTTTAGGAACAAAATGTTGGCAGAAAATTCTTTTTTATGAAAAAATTTAAGATTATAATTTCGCTTCTGCTTTCGGCTATTATGCTATTTTCCATTGCAAGTTGTAAAAAATGCCGCAAGGAGGATCCACGCGCAAGAATTTTTAATAACGGAACAATTAAGGCAAGCGTTCAAATAAAAACATCCGGTGGCAACACCGTAAACATAAATAATGTTGACCCGGGAACCGCTTCAGATTACAGCAGTTATGACAAAGGCATGGTTGGCTTTACCATTACAATTGATAAAATTAAGGTTGAAAAAACAATTGAAATGGCCGAGTGTTATGATTATGATATTGCCATTGACCCGAATAATAATATTACCTCATTGCCAATTGACAGGAATAAATAACTGATGTTACGCACATCTCTATTTCAAATAACAAATAACAATAATCAAATTGCAAAAAAACTCCAATTACCAATAAAGAAAATTCTAAACCGCTTAAGAAGATTTTTTCGACAATAATCGAAAAATCAAGTTAGCAGATGGTTTGATAATTGAAATTTTGCTATTGAATATTATTTGTATTTTGATATTTGTATTTTGGAATTTAATGTTTTTGCGTAACTGCAGTTAGTAAAATTCAATTAAAAAAACTTTTAATTTCTTGATTCTAAAATCATCCATTAACACCCAGTCTGAATCCTTCAGGTTAAATTATGCCCAAATGACTGAGGCGGTTCAAAAATTAACCGAAGCCATGCAGCTTTCGCTCTTTCAGGGGAGCGATAAGCATATCGAAAAGGCCCGAAAAAAGGGAAAGCTCCTTGCCCGGGAGAGAATTGAACTTTTGCTGGATAAAGATTCTCCCTTTCTTGAATTACTTCCCTTGGCGGACATGGGTGAAAAAGGATTTGGAGCCGGTGGGACTATGGTGGGAGGTATTGGTCTGGTTAGCAAAAAACTATGTTTGATCATTGCCAATGTAGGAACCAACAAAGGAGGGGCGATTGATTATACCACTTTGCAAAAAGGATTGCGGTTTAATGAAATTGCCCTGGAAAATGAACTGCCTGCAATTTACCTGGTTGAATCAGCGGGGGCCAACCTGCCCGAACAGGAAAAAATTTTCAACTATGGTGGGATAACATTCAGGGAAATTACAAGGCGTTCGGCAAAAGGATTAACCACCATTTCGGTGGTATTTGGAAACAGCACCGCAGGGGGGGCCTACATTCCTGGCATGTCTGATTATACCATTTTGGTAAAAAATCAGGCGAAAGTATTTTTAGCCGGGCCACCGCTTGTAAAAATGGCTACCGGTGAAGTAACTGATGATGAATCACTCGGGGGTGCCGAGATGCACAGCCGTGTTTCAGGAGTGTCTGATTACTTTGCAGAAGATGAATATGACGGGTTGCGAATTGCAAGGGAGATAATGGATTGGATAAAAACTCCGGAACAAAATTCATCCCTGTGGGATTCAAATGTTATTGAGCCAAAGTTTGACCCCGGGCAGATATTGGGCCTCGTTTCAACTGATTTAAAGAAATCCTTTGATGCCAGAGAGATTATTGCCAGAATAACAGATGGGTCAGATTTTCATGAATTCAAACAAAATTATGGAACTTCCCTCGTAACCGGATGGGCACGAATACACGGTTATAAAGTTGGAATAATTGCAAATAACGGAGTAATATTTTCTGAATCTGCCAACAAAGGAGCACACTTTATTCAGCTTTGTAACCGCAATGATATTCCCTTAATCTTTCTTCAAAACACCACCGGTTTTATGGTAGGAAAAAAATATGAAGAGGAGGGTATTATTAAGCATGGTGCTAAACTTGTAAATGCCGTAGCCAACAGCAAAGTTCCGGCAATAACAATTATGATGGGTGCTTCTTACGGTGCCGGAAATTATGCCATGTGCGGAAGGGCTTATCAGCCAAGGTTTCTGTTTTCATGGGTAAACTCAAAAATTGCAGTTATGGGGCCCGACCAGCTTTCGGGGGTAATGGAAATAATTCAAAGGGAAGCCGTGGAAAAAATGGGTTTGCCCTATGATGAAAATGCAGCCCGTGAAATGCGGGAGCAAATGATGAAAGAAGTAGAAAAAAAATCGGATGCATATTATTCAACTTCCCAGCTCTGGGATGATGGCATTATTGACCCTAGAGAAACAAGAAATTACCTTGGTTTTTGTCTCGCGATAGTTTATAATTCCCCTATAAACGGAACAAAAGAATTCGGGGTTTTCAGAATGTAAAATGTATGCCAGAATTAATTTTTTTTTTAGCCCTCCTCTTCTGTCTTTTGTCTTTTCTCTACTGTCTCCGGTCTTCCGTCTTCCGACTTCCATCTTCCATCTTCCATCTTCCATCTTCCATCTTCCGTCTTCCGTCTTCCGTCTTCCGTCTTCCGTCTTCCCTCATTCCAAAAAAAACTCCTGAAACATGAACCTGAATAAAATTAAAATTCTACTAGTTGACGATGAGCCCGACATTCTGGAATTTCTTCAGTATAATTTAAAAAAAGAAGGATTTAAAATTTTTACAGCTTCCAATGGTATAGAAGCAATCCGCATTGCTGAAGAGGAAATCCCGGACTTGATTATTCTTGATGTAATGATGCCCGAAATGGATGGTATGGAAACCTGTATCCGGTTAAGAAAAAATCAAAAATTAAAAAAAATCATCATCCTTTTTCTAACGGCCCGAAATGAAGATGTTTTGCAAATTGCCGGATTTAATGCCGGGGCAGATGATTATGTAACAAAGCCAATAAAACCCAAAGTTTTGATTAGCCGGATTCACGCATTTTTGAGAAGATTAGAAAATGATGTGGTTTCGGAAAAAGAAAACACCCCATTAACCTTCGGGAATTTAACCATAGACCGTGAAAAATATCTGGTTTTTCATTCGGGAAAAGAATTTATTTTTCCAAAAAAAGAATTTGAATTACTCGCTTTTCTTTCAACAAAACCCGGCAAGGTATTTTCGAGGGATGAAATATTTACGGGAGTTTGGGGAAATGATGTAATAGTTGGAGACCGCACCATAGATGTGCATATCCGGAGATTAAGAGAAAAACTGGGGGAAGAATTCATCAAAACCGTGAAAGGAGTTGGATATAAGTTTGAATTTTGAGGGAGCGGAAATCCAAAAAGAAAGTTGCTTCAGCCTTTAAACAAATATTTAAACACGCTCTTATTATTTGAAATTTTATTCAGGTCTCCATTTAATTGCTTTTTGTAAATTGCTTATTGCGTTTAAATAATCCCGCATGGCCAAACCCAAACTTCTTTCATTAATAACTGCTCTCCTCCTTTCGGGAATACTTTCTTTGATTTTATTTTTTTATATCAATTTGGGAATCCAACTTTTTATTTTTTGGATTCTTGTTTTTTCGGTTTCATTTATAATCAATCTTGTTTTTTTTGAACTAATTGTTTACCGGAAAATAAAAAAAATACACTCCGGAATTATAAACCAACTTGACAAAGATTCTCCAAATGCTGAGGGGTTTCAAAATGGTTTGGATGCAATTGAAAGTTTAAACAAGGATTTGGCCAGATGGCTCCGGGAACGCAAGGAAGAAATAGCCCGCCTTAAGAAACTCGAAAATTATCGCAAAGAATTTCTCGGAAATGTATCACATGAATTAAAAACTCCGGTATTCAACATACAGGGTTATATTCTCACACTGCTGGATGGAGGGTTAGAGGATAAGTCCATTAACAGAAATTATCTTGAAAGGGCCGAGAAGAGTGTGGAACGCATGATTGGAATAATAGAAGATTTGGAAACAATTACCCAGCTCGAGGCGGGAGAGCTTCAGTTGGATATTGAAAAATTTGATGTGTCGGTAGTGGCAAAGGAAGTGGTTGATTCCCTCGAAATGAAGGCCAGGGAGAAAAAAATTAAACTTATTTTTGGAAAGTATGATGAAAAGCCTATTTGGGTTTCGGGAGATAAATTCCGTTTGCGCCAGGTGTTCCTGAACCTGATAGAAAATTCAATTAAATACGGGAAGGAGAATGGTGAAACCCGCCTTAATTTCCGGGATGCCGGCAATAACATAATCATTGAAATAGCGGATAATGGAATCGGTATGGAAGACCAACACCTCTCCAGAATTTTTCAGCGGTTCTACCGAATAGATAAAAGTAGATCGAGGGAGGCAGGGGGTACCGGCCTTGGCCTCTCCATAGTGGAGCATATTATTGCTGCCCATGGACAAACCATCAATGTACTCAGCACACCCGGAGTGGGAACGGTGTTTTCCTTTCCGTTAAAAAAAGAATAATAAATCTTTAAGAGGCCGTTATCAACAACCCTGATTTATCATTATTCACCTATAAACCCATAAACTCATAAACTTATAAACCCATAAACTCATAAACCCATAAACCCATAAACTATTTAACTTCCCAATTATGCGCTCCCTTTTTTCCGCCCTCATTCAAATCAACAAAGTTCTGTTTCCGAAATATTGGAAACGCGACCTTGCTAAGCTTTCAAAGTTTGAAAAATTAATTGTGGGGTATAAAATCTGGTTGGGGAAGAGGGCTGTAAGATAAGGCGGGATTTTTCAAAAAGTTTCAAAAATTTTTTTTCCCCGGGAGTCCAAGAAAATGCACCTCTTATTTATCTTACTTTTCACCAACTAAAAGATTTTTTAATTTATTCTTGAATTAATCCAACCTGCTTCAGAATTGCCCGCTGGTTTTGTTTTTTTTAATGTTATTTTGCACACTAAAGTCAAACATTTACATGATCCTTAATTATAAAAAACCAGGCAAGGGTGAACCCCTTATTATTCTTCACGGGTTGCTCGGGATGCTGGATAACTGGCACACAATAGGAAAGAATCTTTCTCAGTTTTATCAGGTTTATCTTGTGGATGCGAGAAACCATGGCCATTCTCCTCATTCCGGAATTTTTAATTATGAGGTAATGTGTGATGATATTATTGAGTTGATGGAAAACGAAAAAATTGAAAGCACCTTTCTTCTTGGCCACTCAATGGGAGGGAAAACAGCCATGACACTGGCTCAAAAGTACCCCGAAAAAATCAGCAAACTTGTGGTGGTGGATATATCCCCAAAAAAATATCCCCCCACTCATGAAAATATATTTGAAGCTCTTTCGGAAGTAAATTTTAACCTGGTGAAAAGCCGCAAGGAAGTGGAAGAAAAACTTTCCAAGCATATTCAGGAAGAGGAAATCCGTCAATTTATTTTAAAAAATCTTTTCTGGAAAGAGTCCGGAATGCTGGCCTGGAGATTTAATTTGCCGGTTATTCAGCAATCTCTTGAATTGGTTTCGGAACCTGTTTTGCTTGGAATTTTTGAACAACCGGCCTTATTCTTAAAAGGGGAAAAATCAAATTATTTAAATGAGCAGGATAAGGATTTGATTAAAAAACATTTCCCGAAATCCGAAATTATTACGATTCAAAATGCCGGCCATTGGGTTCATGCCGGCCAACCTGAATTATTTTTAAAAACAGTATTGGCGTTTTTACAAAAATAAAATAATCAAATTATACCGTCATTATATCCTTTTCCTTGGCGGCAAGAAGCAATTCCACCTTGGCATTATAATCATCAATTAGCTTTTGGACTCTTGCTTCTGCTTCCTTCGAAACATCTTCGGCAAGTCCCTTTTTTAACAGGAGTTTTATTTCTTCATTGGCATCCCTGCGCACATTCCTAAGGCCTATACGCGCATCTTCGGCAACAGTTTTTGTCATTTTAACCAAATTCTTTCTTCTTTCTTCGGTAAGGGGCGGAATGCTAAGAATTATTACTTCCCCGTTATTCTGCGGATTAATGCCTATGTTGGCAGCACCAATGGCTTTTGAAATTGGCTCGAGCATACTTTTATCCCATGGTTTTACCGTAAGGGTGCGGGCATCCATGGTGTTAATGTTTGATACCTGGTTTAAAGGCATCTGTGTGCCGTAACTTTCTACACTTATCCCATCAAGCATGGAGGGATTGGCCTTACCGGCCCTTATTTTAGTAAGTTCATTTTTAAAATGATTGAGACCTTTTTCCATCTGCTCGCTGGCCAGGTCGAGCAGGAGCTGAACTTCTTCATCCATAAAAAATTAATTTATTAAAAAATAATCGTTGGGAATATTTTGTCATCACAAAGAAACAAAATTTATTTAATTTCGCAGCCGTTTTATAATCACCCTTTTCAAAATAATTTCTTAACAAAATGGCAAGAGGCAAAAATATTTTAGTACCGGTGGATTTTTCGGAAACATCCATGGTAAAAATTGACGAAGCAATTTTCATTGCAAAAATTGTAAGTGCTGATGTAACCCTGATGCACGTAATTGAAACTTATTCACAAAATTCATCCATCGCAAAAGAAAAATACGAACAGGAAGGCAGGGATGAAGCCATTGAGAAAGTGGTGAATGAAAAGCTGGATGAAATCATTTCAAAAATTAAAGAAAAAAACATTGTTTTTCACAAAAAAATAGCTTTCGGAAAAATTTATCAGGCCATAATAGATGGTGCCGAATCCGTTAATGCAAGGCTATTGGTGATGGGAACCACCAGCACCAGCAGGTTTGGAAAAATTCTTGGCACTAACACAGCAAGGGTGGTTCGGGCCGCCAAATGCCCGGTGATAACCATGCGCGATAAATCAAGGGTTTTTAAATTCAAAAACATTTTACTTCCCCTCGATTTCTCCAAAGAAACGCGTCAGAAGATTAAAATTGCCATAGAAACAGCCCACCAGTTTGGTTCGCAGATTCATGTGGTAAGCGTAACCACTTCAGGAGATGAATTTCACGTGGGCAAGCTTAGGGGCCAACTGGCGGTGGTAAAACAACAAATAAAAGAAGCGGGAGTTCCCTTTACCGCTAAGGTCATCAAGGGAAAAAAAATTTCGGAAACCATCCTTCATTACGCACCCGTGGTAAATGCCGATTGCATCATAATTATGACTCAACAGGAAGTGGGATTTGTGGAAATGATGGTGGGCACCTCGGCTGAACAGATTATGAATAATTCAATGATACCGGTAATTAGTGTTCGTCCCTCTAAAGGAAAAGAAGTTTATTTCAATATTTTCGGATAATAAATTTTATCTTTTTTCCCATGGCTGAACTTGAGATAAAAGATATAGTCGGGAAAAAAATAGAGCGGTTTAAGAATAAAATTCACATTAAGGAGTTACAGCTGGAAGCCCTGCTGGATATCACCAACTCCATCAACCACAATTTTACTACCCTTGAGGTGGTTGAAAAATACAAGCACTTTGTAAAAGATGAATTAAAAATTGAGAAGCTTGTTCTGTTCAGCAAGTTTGCACGCTGGCGCTGCCTCCTTGACTATGGTTTGCTGGAAGGGGAATTGGACCGGATTGAAGTTGAACGTGATTTAATTCACCTGAAGGAAATCACTTCAGTGGTATCTATACAGAACGATGCCCTCAAAAATTTTGATATGGTGGTTCCAGTTTACCAGGGCGAAAAAGCACTTGCTTACCTGCTGCTGGGAGATGTGAATAATGAAGAAAGAAGCGTGAGCAACATCATCAAACACCTTAATTTTTTGCAGCTACTGACCAACATTTGCGTGAGTGCCATTGAAAACCAAAGGCTGGCAAAAGAAATTTTAAGGCAAGAGCAGGAAAGAAGAAAAATAATTGAAAAACAGAATGAATTGCTCGAAGGTCTAGTACAGGAACGGACCAAAGATTTAAGGCTTGAAAAGGAAGAATCGGAACGTTTGCTCAATAACATCCTTCCCGAAGAAATTGCAAAAGAATTAAAACTTAACGGCACAACCATTCCCCTGAGGCATAATGAAGCCACGATCATCTTCACCGATTTTAAAGGATTTACTGCAACATCAGCCACCATATCTCCGCAGGAACTGGTAAACGAGCTCAATGATATTTTTAAGGTTTTTGATTTTATCATGGAGAAATACAGCATCGAAAAAATTAAAACCATCGGGGATGCTTATATGGCTGTTTGCGGTATTCCAAAGGAATCAAATACCCATGCCGTACAATGCGTAATGGCTGCATTTAACATGATATCTTTTTTAAAAAGGAGAAGTGAAACTGCAAAAATAAAGTGGGAAATGAGAGTAGGAATTCACTCCGGCCCACTGGTTGCAGGTGTGGTAGGAACAAAAAAGTTTACTTATGATGTTTGGGGTGATACCGTTAATACGGCATCAAGGATGGAAAGCAATGGATTCCCCGGCCGGATAAATGTTTCGGCCAGTACTTTTGCCTTGATAAATAATTATTTTGATTGCGAATACCGGGGAAAGTTAACTGCCAAAGGGAAGGGCGAAATAGATATGTATTTTATACTCGGGCCAAAGGAAAGCAAAAGATATCTTGAGGCCAGAAAATTTTTGATAAACAAATTAAGGCAGGAATTGCCTCCTGATTTATTTTACCACGGGCTCCACCACACACTTGATGTTTGCGATGCAGGAGCCTTGCTTTCGTTAAAAGAAAACATTGGAAATGAAAATTCGGAACTGGTTAAAGTGGCAGCCCTTTTTCACGACAGCGGATTTATCAAACAGTATAAACTGAACGAAGAAATAGGTTGCGAAATTGCCAGGGAATCCTTGCCTCAGTTTAACTATTCGGGTGAGGAAATTGAAAAAATCTGCGGAATGATTATGGCCACCCGTGTACCGCAAAATCCAAAAAATCACCTGGAAGAGATTATGGTGGATGCCGATCTTGATTATCTCGGCAGGGCCGATTTTTATTCCATCGGAAAAACGCTTTTTGATGAATTGAATTCCAATGGTTTGACACTGGATAACAAACAATGGAATCAGATGCAAATAAAGTTTCTGAGCAACCATAAATATTTTACAAAAACAGCCAGAGAACTCCGCGATTCAGGCAAAAAAAAACAGCTCGATAAATTAAAATGGCTTCAGAGTATGGAGGGGTAAAGAGGAAAATTATTTTATAGTGAAATCGGGGTAAATTGTCGCTTTCGAAAAATTCCAAATTCCAATCTCAAAGTCCCAAATTCCAAGAAGGGCATTGAGCGAAGGTCTTGGGGCTTGAAATTTGGGACTTGGGGCTTATCCGAAGGACTCCTTTCGGAGGGGCTGCTTTTTAAAGAATGGGGTTATTTGTCACTGCACCAAGATACTAATAATAAAATCCGAATTTTAATGGGATCCAATGGAACCTTTTTAGAATGAATAATCTTGGTGAACTCTTTTAAATAAATGACCTTCTGGCATCAGGCACCCTTTGTCAGACTCCTAATTCCTTTTATGGCCGGAATAATTCTGGCTGCCTTTCATCCGGTTTTATCTTTCATCACCATTGCAATTATCCTCCTGTTATTTTCAATTTTTATTTTTCTTTCATTTTCAAACCCCTTAAATTCAAAATATATATTCCGATGGATTTATGGAATGATTTTGAATTTATTGCTATTCGTTTCGGGATATGAAATTACCTCGTTAAACACCGAAATCCTTTATCCATCTCATTTCAGCAAAATTTCGATTGAGGGTGATTTCCTATTGGCCACAGTGGCCGAGTCAACAGTTTCTAAAGAAAATTCATTTAAAACCGTTTTGAAAATTACCGGGATAATTAAACAACAAAAATTTGTTCCGGCCACCGGAAAAATATTGGGTTATTTCCAAAAAGACAGCACATCAAAAAATATTCAATACGGAAATGTTCTTGTGTTAAAGGTGACATATACGGATATCCCGCCACCCCAAAATCCATCCGAATTCAATTACAAAAGGTTTTTGTCTTTTCATACAATTTACCATCAGGCATTTCTGAAAAATTCTGAATACCGCATTCTTGAAAACCGGCAAAAAAATAATCTCCAGGGCGTTGCAGGCAGGGTAAGTAAAAACCTGATGAAAATATTTGAAAAATACAATATTTCAGGTGATGAATATTCTGTAGCCTCGGCTTTAATGCTTGGATCAAGGGAAGAAATTGACAAAGATCTGGTGCAGGCCTATTCCAGTTCCGGTGCCCTCCACGTGCTTTCGGTTTCGGGTTTGCACGTTGGAGTAATTTTTATGGTTATGGCCTGGCTCCTTCTCTTCCTTGATAAAATTAAATATGGAGTTGTTTTAAAAACAATCCTTTTATTGGCGGGCTTATGGTTTTATGCCATGTTAACCGGGCTTTCACCCTCTGTTGTCCGCTCGGCAACCATGTTTAGTTTTATTGTGGTTGGAAAATCAGGGAAACGGAATACCAATATTTACAACATTATTGCCAGTTCCGCTTTTTTCCTTTTTCTTGCCAATCCTTTTCTAATTATGGAAGTAGGATTTCAGCTTTCATACCTTGCCGTGATCGGCATCATTTTTTTCCAGCCCAAAATTGGAAATATCTGGAGTGCAAATATTCCTTCTGCAGGCAGGGTAGGAAATTGGTTCGTGAAACAGGTTTGGACCATAAGCACCATTTCGGTGGCGGCTCAAATTGCCACATTCCCTCTTGGTTTGCTCTACTTTCATCAGTTTCCGAATTATTTTATTTTTTCAAATTTGTTTGTAATTCCCCTCTCCACCCTGATAATTTATCTTGGCGTTTTTCTTTTTATCGTTTCCCCCTTGGCCACATTTGCCGGCTATGTTGCTTTGATTTTTAAGAATTGTATCATTCTCCTGAATAAATCAGTGTTGATGGTGGAAAAACTCCCCTATTCCCTTTTACAGGGAATTTCAATTACAATTATTGAAACCTGGCTAATTTATTTCCTGCTTATTTTCCTGATTTGCTTTTTCATTTTCAGAAACCCTAAATATGGAATTTTCGCATTATTGGTTCTGTCCTTTTTGTTGATTTATCAAATTGGCGAAAGATATTTTCAGCAGAAGCAAAAAATGTTTTGTGTTTACAATATAAATAAAACAAGTGCTCTGGATTTTATTTCAGGAGAAGAAAATTATTTTTTTTCTGATTCTTCCTTCATCAAAGATGAGAGCCGTATTTTATTTCATGTGAGGCATCACTGGTGGGATTTGGGATTAAAAAAAAATCAGCTTTTCGATATTGCCAATTGCCGTAAATTAAAAGAAAAGGAAATCTTTTTAATGAAAAATTTTATTTTATTTCACGGCTGGAAAATCGTTTTGATCAATAAAGATTTTGTGCCGGCAAAACACCTCATTTTCATGAAACCGGATTTTATAATTATTTCTGGATCTCCCCCAATTACCCTTGAAACAATTAAAGAATCTTTTTTTCCCGGGGAGATAATTCTGGATGGCTCAAACAATTTATTCTTTTCACGAAAAATTATGAAGGAAGCCGGGGAAACTGGACTGAAGTGTTATTCGGTTTTACAAAGCGGTGCATTTATTAAGGAGTTGAAGTAAAGGGCCGGGGTTTTGTTTAAGGTTAAGGGGGGTTTATGGGTTTATGGGTTTATGGGTTTATGATGTGCGAGAATTCGATAGGCAGAAGTCGGAAGACGGAAGTCGGAAGTCGGAAGACCGAAGCCGGAAGTGGGAAGACGGAAGATGGCTGTAATTTGTTTTTGTTCCGTTAGGAAAAAAATATTGGTAAAAAACCACAACCAAAAACCTTATTAAATAACCAGAAATTTTTCTTTTCCTGTCATCGGTATATTGTTTTCAGCTTTCCTAACAGTGGTTAATAACTATGAACCTCCATTCGGTTTTTGAAAAAAGTAATTTCATATTTTAGCCCGCCTTAAAAAAGAAATCCTATGACAACAACATTTATGGAAAGTGCCCCACTGCTAAAAGTTTCTGAAATGGCCGAAACGCTCATTTCCTCCGAGATTATACGTTTGGCAAATGAAATAAAGGATAGAATAGGGAAAGGGCAGAAAATTTACAATTTTACCATTGGTGATTTTGACCCCAAAATTTTTCCCATTCCCAAAGAATTCGAAAACGAAATTATTTCAGCTTATAAAAAAGGGGAAACAAATTATCCTCCCCCCAATGGTATTTCTGATTTAAGGCAGGCAGTTTCACGCTTTTTGCATACCCGCGGAAACCTTGAATACAACGAAAATCAACTTCTTATTTCCGGTGGTGCACGGCCCTTAATTTATGGTGTATTTCAAGCCGTGGTAGACCCCGGGGATAACGTTGTGTTTCCGGTTCCATCCTGGAATAATAATCATTACTGCCACCTTACCCGGGCCAATGCCATTCCGGTAGAAACTTCGGCAGCAAATAATTTTATGCCTACTGCAGATGATTTAAAGTCCCATATCAGTCAGGCATCGCTCATCGCCTTATGTTCCCCTCTGAATCCAACTGGAACAACCTTTACCCGCCAACAGCTAAAAGATATCTGCACCCTTATTTTGGATGAAAACCGCAAACGCGGAGAAAACCGCAAACCTGTTTATCTTCTTTACGACCAGATTTACTGGATGCTCACTCTAGGCAATACGGTGCATTTTGATCCGGTAAGTTTGTTTCCTGAAATGAAAAACTACACCATTTACATTGATGGAATTTCCAAAGCATTTGCCTCCACCGGTGTTAGGGTCGGCTGGGCATTTGGCCCTACCAAGGTAATTAATAAAATGCGGGCCATACTCAGCCATGTTGGGGCCTGGGCACCAAAAGCCGAGCAGGTGGCTTGTGCCAAATATCTTTTTCAGGATGATAACATGGATAGTTACCTTTTACAGATAAAGGGAAAAATCAGCGAACGGTTAAATGCCTTTTATGCAGGAATAATGAGTTTGAAACAGGAAGGATTTAAAGTAGATGCCATTGCTCCTCAGGCGGCCATTTATCTTGCCATACAGATTAACCTGAGAGATTTAAAAACTCCCGAAGGAAAAAAAATAACTACTGCCGAAGATGCAACTCAGTACATTTTGGATGAAGCAAAAATTGCGTTGGTTCCTTTCAATGCTTTTGGGGCCACCCATTCTTCCTCATGGTACCGCTTATCGGTTGGAACCGCCACTATGGAAGATGTTACAAAATCCATTGATAACCTTCGTAATGCCCTCCGGAAACTTTCGGCATGAACACCTATTGCGTAATAATGGCCGGAGGTATTGGCAGCCGGTTTTGGCCAATGAGCAGGGCTACCCACCCGAAACAGTTTCTCGACATATTAGGAACAGGCGAAACTCTAATTCAGCAAACCTTCAACAGGCATCTTAAAATTTGTCCGAAAGAAAATATTTTTATTGTTACAAACAGCAATTACAAAGAGTTGGTTCTGGAACAACTGCCGCAAATAAAACCCGAACAGGTTTTACTTGAACCCGCACGCAGGAATACCGCCCCCTGCATTGCTTATGCCATGTACAAAATAGCCGCATTAAATCCCAACGCGAATGTGATTGTGGCCCCCTCCGACCATTTAATTCTTAAACAGGAGGAATACCTCAGTATTATTCAAGCTGCCCTTAACCAAACGGGAGTTGCCGATTGCCTGGTTACCCTCGGAATTAAACCCACGCGGCCCGATACCGGTTATGGTTATATTCAGTTTGATACCGTAAGTAAAACTTCTGCAACCCAGGTAAAAAAAGTAAAAACCTTTACCGAAAAGCCCGACCACGACCTGGCCGAAAAATTTCTCGACAGCGGTGATTTTTACTGGAATTCCGGAATTTTTGTGTGGAATGTAATTTCAATTTTAAAGGCCTTTGAAAAATATCTGCCTGAGGTAAATTCTCTTTTTAAAGAAGGAATTGATTTTTATAATACCCCCGGGGAAGAAAAATTTATCTCCGGCATTTACGGGGTTTGCCCAAACATTTCAATTGATTACGGGGTAATGGAAAAAGCGAATAACGCATTTGTTGTTCTTTCTGATTTCGGGTGGTCAGACCTGGGTACCTGGGGCTCTCTATATACCCATCTTAAAAAAGACAAAAATGAAAATGCTGTTATCGGCAAAAAGGTAATGATGTACGACTCCAAAAACTGCATCGTTAACATTCCGGATAATAAACGGGTTGTATTGCAAGGCCTGGATGGATATATTGTGGTTGAATCGGATGTTTACCTATTGGTTTGTAAACGGGAAGATGAACAGAAAATAAAGCAATTTGTGAATGATATTAAAACCCAACGGGCAAAAGAAAAACAGCAGAAAAAATAAAAAAAATGAAAGTTCAAAAAAAAATTTACCTGTCTTTTGCATCCGATGCCTTCTTTCATTTTTTATTTATTTTAGTTTTTCTAATAAAATCTCCGGTCATTTTTTCGCAATCTTCACACCACTCAATTTATTCCACCACCCCTCTTGGATTAATAATAAAATTCAGAGGGGATATGCCTTACCTTCAGCAAAAACAAATAATATCTCAGTTTCCTGAATTAATTCTCCTGGATGAAAAAGAAAATTCTCTTCTTCCAAAGGTTTCCTTTGCAAAATTTTTATCCTCAAATCTTACCCAACAAATTATTGAAGAATTAAAAATGAAATTGGAAAAAAGAGAAGAAGTTTTATTTGCAAACACCTTAATTACCATGGAAGGGGGAAACTTTTCTGCTCCCCTGGGCGAATTTTATGTCAAATTGTTTAATGAAAGTGATTTTGGGAAACTTGAAAAGCTGGCTGCAGAAACCCATACAAAAATTATTGGGGAGTATCATTATATGCCTCTTGTGTTTATTCTTTTTGCAGATAAAAATTCCAAAGGAAACTCAGTTGAAATGGCAAAATTTTTTTCAAAAAAAAAATTGTTTAAATATACCTCTGTAAATAGGATGTTCTCGCTGGAGGACTGCAGCCCCAACGATCAGCTTTATAACAGGCAATGGGCCATTAATAATACCGGTACTTCGATACAGTTTTCGGGTACTCCCGATGCCGATATGGATGTGGATAGTGCCTGGACCATTACCACAGGTGATTCCACCATTAAAATTGCTGTAATTGATTCGGGGGTGGATACCATTCAGCCCGACC
>JAHEZO010000033.1 GCA_023250995.1 Flavobacteriales bacterium
TTGTGGTTGTGGGGCAGGCACCTATTGCAGTGTTATTTACATTTGTTCCTGTGGTATATCCAAAAACCACCCCATTTAATGCAGCATAACTTTGATTAATAACATACAAATTTGCCGGAGCAGTTCCCGGGGTGTAGCAAAATGAAGTTATGGTAGGCCCCATCCATGATCCTCCCGTTGAAAAAGAAAAGTTTCCATTATAAACCTGAGTAGCACCTGTAATTTCTGTGGCCCACCCTCCCCCGGCAGGAGATGCATCGGCAGTTTTTTTTAAATATATGAGAATTGCAAGGGTGGGTGCCGCCCCGGTTGCAACATACCAATAGCAGCGGGTTATTACTATTTGAACACCACTTGTTAATCCTGCCCCAGTAAAATCAGCTGCTACATATAAAGCCTGACTGGAATAGCAAGACCCGGTAGCTTTAAATGGTGGTCCTGTAGCCCCGGAAGATCCGGCAAATGCTTTTATTATTGTTCCGGTCGGATCAACAACCACCGGAAACCTTCTCCCCTTTTCCTGTAGCCACCCTAATGAAACAATGGTTTTTATCTGAATTCCACCGGGAACAAATTGAATTTGATATTTCCCTCTTGTAACATGAGCATTCCGTTCCAAAATATCTTCTAAAGTTTCTTCATCAGGAGATATAGAAAGAAGGCTTTCAGCACGGTTTTTTGTCATTCCCGAATCAAAAATCACAATGGGTGCGAAAAACAAACCTTCTTCCCCGATTTCTCTCTTAATCAGAAAACTTTCTGTAGTAAAATCAGAAATTTCTTGTTTGTCATTATTAAATACTTTATATCCATTGTTTAAAGATAAGGTTTGAGTAAAGGCAACATACCCTTCAGTCAATTTTTCTTTTAAAGGTCCACACAATGAGTCAATAATAATATTGTTTTCAAAACCATTTTCAAGGATTGTGAATTCGTCAGTTATTCCTGGGAAGTCACTATATCTTATTTTTTCCCTATCAAAAATTTTTGCTTCGGAATCGTTGGGATGGAGAGTATTTATTTTTTCATTTTTATCATTTAAAATATCCACCTTAGGGTTTTTCCAAAAATTAATTTTATTATTTTGGTACTCTAGTATTACCCCATCTATTCCTGCTTTTTCAGGAAAAAAGGTTTTTATTTCGTTTGTTAAATTTGCATAGGGATGAGAAGGGAATCTTTTAGAGTTATTCTTCCTAATTGAAAAATCAACATCCTGCCAGGCCCCTTTATCATCTTGGTAATGGGTTAAGCCCACGAAAAATGCTCTATAGGAACCATCCGAATTTTTAAAATGCTTTGAATTTCTTGATCTTTTTTCTAAAACTTCCTCTTCGGGTGTGTATTCGTAGAAGTACCCACCCTTCCCCCATTTTTTGTCCGGAACCGATCTTTTCCCTAGGGGAATTGAATTTTCTGAAATTTGCTGGGTTTCATTCCTCTGCCCAATAACTGCCAAGAAAAAAAACAATATAAGAATTGTAAAAAGTAACCGGGAAAATTTTGAAATTATAATAAAGAAATGAAAAAATATATTCATATTGTAACAAAATTTATCAAACACTAATGTTACGAATTAACCGGCCGTTTGTTATATAATTTTTTTTCTATCAGAAGCAAGTAAAAATACTTATAGTTTGTTTAAAAAAAATGAGAAATTTTTTTAAAACCAATTTGGGGGAGAGTTAACCTAATAAACCAACCTGCTTTTAAGGAATTTGCAGTTTTTCTTCAATCTTTAATACTCTGGATTCTAAATCCAATAGTATTTCCAAATCTGCTTTGTGAGTTAGGATGGATTTAAGCCTTACAATTTCCCTGTTTATTGATTGAACTTCAATTTTAATTTCATTTATATCCACTTCCATTTTGGTTTGACCAACCTTCAAATCTTTAACATCCGTCTTAATCAAAACTATGTCTTTTTCCATAGCAGACTGCCTCTTTTCCATTGATGATTGCCTGGTTTCCATAACCACCTGACTGGTTTTTATTTCCACAATTTCTCCTTTCATTTCAACAATTTCTCCTTTAATTATCGAAATATCTTCCTTCATTTCCGCCTGCTCAATTTTAATTCCCGAAATGTCTTCTTTCACAAATCCCAATTCATGGGCAATTCCATCAACCTTTTGTGCGGTAGTTTCCACCTTATTCCTTACAAAAGATAAATCTTCGCCAAATATTTTAAAGTCGGATTGAATATTTTCAAGTAAGGCGCCTACCTGCAGAAAAGCATTTTCATCCAACTTTTTTGGCAACAATTTTTTTGCTTTGTTCTTATCGTTATTCTTTTTGCTCTTCATGAAAAAAATAAAGGGTATTCAAAAATAAATAAAATCATTTTAATAACTGAAGTTATGCAAAAACATTAATTTCCAAAATACAAAAATCAAAATACAAATAACCTTCAATATCAAAATTTAAATTATCAAACTGTCTGCTAACTTGATTTTTCGATTATTGTTTAGGCGTTTTCCTTTTCTTCGATATTATTTGCTCCCACAGAACCTCACGATCTGATAACCGGCTTTCCATCTTCAAAAATATCGGTTGTTTTTGGAAATTTTTTTGCAATTTGATAATTGTTATTTGTTATTTGAAATAGAGATGTGCGTAACATCAGTTATTCATTAAGGTTTTTATTCTCCGCATTTTTTGGTCCGCAAACAGGATTTACAACAGCAGTATTTCCACCCGGAAACTGAACTGAATAGCAAGTCCAGGTGCTGCTGGTGTCGCAACGGTAGTCGGGTTTATAATAATCGGTTGAAACAAGTTGGGCTCCGCTTTCAAAAGCTTTGTTCATGGGATTGTAATCGCCAGAACGAGCCTCCCAGGTTCCTGCATCTGCGCGGGTGCGAATGAAATATCCCTCAGAAACATATTTTTTTATGGTATCCAGGTTGACCACTGCATCATCATATTTTAAAAATGCGGCTTCGGGTTTCCCGGCAGAAGAAAAAATAAAAGCTGCCCGCCCATTAAGATTATCATGGCCTGAAAGATAATCCTGTTCCTGCTGTGAAGAAGTCATTAAAATAAAACAAACCTTTCCTCTGGATTCTCCAATGGTAGGCCATTTCCCGGCCTTTACCGCTTCATTAATGGTGGCAAAATTCCCGCGGAGATTATCCGGTGTAATTACTTTAGTCAAGCCATCTCCAAATATTTGTTTTATCTCAAGGTCAATTGAGTCGAGGGCATTTTTGGTAAAAGGAAGTGAAGCAGTAAACACAGAGGCCGGCAGTGCATCTTTAAGGGTTTCGGTTTTAAGTTCAATCATAATAAAAACGGGAAAATGATTTGGATGGGCATCTGACCAGTTTTCTATATGAATAAGTGCATCTTTAAAAGTGTAATAATTTGTCATATAATCCACATCGGGGATATGCAATATTTTAAAACCGGGGGAAAGCAATTCAGGGATTTTTGAAGTATCATTCAATCCGGCAAGTGAATTTCCTTTTTGATAATAAAACTGCCCTCCATGCGGATCGTGATAAATATCCAGTTCAATACTCCTGATTTTAAAATTGTCGAACTGTTTTTCAAGGGTGGCATGAGTATAATCCCATTCATTGGGGTTATATCCGGGCGGAATCACACCCTGGTTATAAAGATTAACACAAGTATTAAAAATCTCGGGCCTTGTATGAAGCCGGTAGCTGTTATGGCTTCCGATGGTTTGAATCTGATTTATTTTTAGTTCATCCGTTTTTATAACATCAGCTTCGGTATGGTAAATAACCACATCTTTCCGGCAACCGGAAATTAAACCTGTGATCATTAAAAAGAAAAGTAATTTTTTTTTCATCCTGGATTCGTTGTTTTAATAATAATCATTTGTCAAAAAAAATCATTTTTATGGCCACACCAATCATCAGCACTCCGAATATTTTTTTCAGCAGAACATGGTCAATTGTAAGCGAAATTTTTGACCCAAAATACCCGCCAATAATAAAAGTTGAAGCAATTATCAGGGAAGCCCTTACATCAAGGTTTCCGGTTTTGTAATAATTATATGCTCCCAATGCAACAATTGGCATCATTAGCACTCCTAAACTTGTTCCTTGTGCCTGGTGCTGGGACATGCCCATAAAAAAAACCAAAGCCGGAACAATTACAATTCCGCCTCCAATGCCAAACATGCCGCTAAGAGTACCTGCTGCAAGGCCGATGATTATAAAGATTAGGATTTCCATAGTTAATTTTTATTAATAACTGAAGTTACGCAAAAACCTTAATTTCCAAAATACAAATATCAAAATACAAATAATATTCAATATCAAAATTTCAATTATCAAACCGTCTGCTAACTTGATTTTTCGATTATTGTCGAAAAAATCTTCTTTAGCGGTTTAGAATTTTTTTTATTGGTCATTGGAATTTTTTTGCAATTTGATTATTGTTATTTGTTATTTAAAATAGAGATGTGCGTAACATCATTTAATAATTAAAGATCCATAACTTACGTCTCAAATTCAAAGGCCAAAGAAAAAACTGAAATTGTTAGATATAAAAAAATACTCTTTAAATTGTTATTTTAAACATCCACTGACGGAAATTTTTTCCACAGATTTTGCAGATTTTCGTTGAATTATTTTGCAGTTATCCTCGAAATTTGTCGGATAGTTTCATTGCATAATAAATTTAACTTAGCACTTGAATTTCTCGTTTATGCTCCTGTTATCCTTACTAAAAATCCAATCCCACTGAAAAATAATTTATTGGTTTTTGAACAATTCCATCCTCAACACCTCTGGCTCTGTCAAACCGGATAAAATATCCCCAAAGGCGGGTTCTTAATCCCCAACCAAATCCTCCCACTACCGGATTTTTATGGTTTTTCAGAATAATATATGAGCCCGGAGGCAATTGTATGGTATTATCTTCGGGAGTAAAAATTTTTTCATTAAAAGTGTTACCGGGAGCATAGGGGGATTTCCCGGTCCATGCTGTACCAATATCTGTAAAAAGTATGGTTTGAAAGTTTGAAACAAAATCGGATTTTATTGGTTTGCTCATTAAGTATTTAAAAACGGGGCAGCGGACTTCACTGTTTATCACAGCGAAACTATTTCCGTTCCGCACATTCTGAATAAAGCCCCTCATGGGCGTGGCCAGGGTTTGGTAAAAATAATTTTGCGTAGATGAAATGGGAGTGGAAAAATCAAATCGCTGCTTATCTGAAAGAAGTACCCAGTTATCCACCGATCCAAGATAATATATCAATTTTCGATGACCAAAAGAAGTGCTTGCAGAAAAGCGGTTGGCCCAGATTAGTTCACGGTGAATCTTTTGGTAATAACGGAAATCAAAACCTAATACTGATAAATCGGTGTTTTCTTTTATTAAATGTTGGTACTGGGAAGCTGAATCGGTGGATAAATCGCGATAATGCTCGGCAAAAATTTTGCCGCGGAACCCATTATATAAATTCCTTCCTTTTTTAATGCTGTTGTCGAAAACATATTCCAGCTTAAAACCTGCCTGGTTGCTAATAATTGAGGGGGTTTGCAAACTATTCCTCTCGGTCGAAAGAGTTACAATTTTATCATTTCTCAAATTAACTGTGGCTCGCAATGCAGCCACCTCACTAAAAGGATATTTAAAAACAAATTTTCCCTGATGAATAAAAGTTTTTTGGGCTGAGAGATTTCCTAAAGATGAAGTTATCGTTTGGCGTTGCAAGATGTATTTTTTGTCAATTTTCCGGGACCGGTCATCAAGGGAAACAAAATATTCGTTGCTTTTTGAATTGTAGGCATACCTGATTCCACCTTCAATCCGGTAGTCTTCAAAAAGATCAAGCAACCCTATTTTTATTACTGAACCCAGGCCAGGGTTTACGAAGGGACCGCCATTATAGCGCTGATACAGCTGATTTGCAAAATTAAAATCAAACTGGGTGGTAATTTCAGTTGCGTTAAAATGAATATTATAGGTTTGCTGGTTAGGTAATGTAAATCCAACCGGTTCGGAATTTTTTGATAAAGATGTTTTGTTCTCATCGTTGATTAATGAAATTTTTCCAGCGGGAGAATCTTCTCCGATTGTTTCTCCGCCAGGATTACTTTCTTTTGTTCCCTTTGCCTTTTCATTGGGTTGCTTATCGCTGGCGAATTTGTAATTATTGATGTCGATTAAAGCAGCGTTGGAACTATCTGAATTTCCTTCAGGAATTAAAATTGACTGCATGGAAACTTTTCCGGTTTCAGTTTTTGCAGATTCGCCTGCCATTGCGGAATCAGATCCAAAAAAAAGATTTCCATCATTCAGATTTTTATTTTCCTTTTTATCCTGATCAGCTTTGGGTGTGGGAAATCGGCTTTTTTCATTATCAATTTCTTCCTGTTTTAAAAGTTTTTCCTTAAACCCGGTATTTTCCATCTCAAAATCGGAAATGTTCGGATTGAGGGGCATTTCACCAAAATACAAACCGCTTTTACCTTCACTGAAAACAATTTCTGAATATTTGTTGGATTTTACCTCGGTATTTTGCTCAAGGATACTTCTGTAATAATTGGTTAAGGGTAAAGATTTTGTAATATACCGGTAATGAAAAGCGGTGTCTATACTGCTAATCACACTGTCGAAGTAGGCTGAATAGCGGTTTGAAATTCCGTTTTCGTCACTTAAAAAACAAAAATTCCCTTTACTGTATTCCCGGGCAAATGTTTCATTGGAAGAAGAATTCGTAACATGTTTAAGTATCCTGGTCCGCCCCGGCTGCGAAGTTTTATAAAGAAATAAATCAAAATTATTTTTACCTGCAGGCTCGGCTGGAGGGGTTATTTGAAAAAGGGTGTCATTGCTGCGGTTAGAGCTGAAAATAATTTCATTTGGGCTGAGATAGGCAGATGAAAAATCATCAAAAGAATCATTTGTAATTGCTTCCTGAATGTTAGGACCGATTTTATAAACATAAACATCCGATTGACCATTCGCCATGGCCGACATTACCATATTTTTTCCATCCGGGGAATAAGAAAAATCAAGGATTTTTTCCAGTTTGAAAATAGGCTTGCTCACAAATGTTCCCCCCTTAACCTTCCATTTTCCGGATGTATCAGGTGTAAAAAAAGTAAGGAGTACCTGCCCTTTTTCTTCTGCAATTATGGAAAGAACCTTGCCCGCAGGATGCCATGCAAGCAACGGGTAAATTCCATCGTTTATCCTGTCGAGTTTATGCCCAAGGACTTTAATTTTTTTTAGTTTTTTTGTATTGAAATTATAAAGCCATACTTTTTTTTGCCCCATTTCGGCAGTTGAAAAAGCAGCAAATTTTCCATCCGGGCTAATTTTGAAATTGCGATATATCCTGGATTTTTTAATTTTAACGGGGAGTTGCTCACCCGATGGTGCAACCCTTGAATCATCCTCCTCCTCATACCTTTTTCTATAATATGCAATTGTTTCATCCGTGAGGGATTTGAGGGAGGATCCGAGGACAAAAAGAAAACCGCTTTCAATATTCCGGCTGATGCGGGTCATGTACAAAATATTTGGAATTACATTGGCTCCGTACGTTTCTGAAATATAGTTCCACATGGCATGACCGGCATATTTTCCCTCCTCCCCTTCCATGTGGTTAAATTTATCGTACCGCCCGTCAAGTATCCCATCCTTGACTTTGTTATCCATCTGAATGTTCCATTGGTCTGAAAAAAAAGAAATCAGACCATCCATATACCATTTGGGGAGGGTTAAGAGTGCCGAATTTTTTACCACATCTTTCCATGAATCGCCATACATCATTTGAGTAATTATGATTTCGGCAATGCCGGCTTTAATCTGCCGGTTCAGGTCTTCATGATTTCCGTTAAAATACAAAAAAACTTTTGTACCCGAAATCCTTGTTACTCCACCAATATCATTTTCGGTTCCATCATCCAGCCCAATGTTGCTTTGCTGAAAATTTTCAATTTTATTATAAACAATAAAAGAAATTCTTTCGTCTTCATTCAGGTAATAGTCAAACCTCTTTTCAAGGTCGTCCAGGGTAGAAGCAGCTGTTTTGGCTGTATAAACAGCTGTGTTTTTTCCACCGTTGTAAAAATAAACGCTGAACCTTTCGAATTTGTAATAACTCCAAAAAAAATCATCGTATTTTACCCTGTTTTTTCCGAATTCCTGAAAAGAACCGTTATAAAATTGGGCAAAGAGCTCACCCGCGGGGAAAAACATAAAAAAAAGATAAAACAACCTTGCCATATTAAATCCCTTATTAAAGGAGGATGCTAAGTTACAAAAAACAAAACCTCCTAAAGCACATTATTCAGCTGTTCTTTTATTTTTTCCAATTCATCCTTCATCTGCACAACCAGTTTTTGAATTCCGGCATCATTTGCTTTGGAGCCAATGGTGTTAATTTCTCTTCCGATTTCCTGTGAAATAAAATTTAATTTCCTGCCGCTGTTTTCTTCATTCATTGTTAAATTAAAATAATCGCAGTGAATTTTTAACCTTACTTTTTCCTCGGTAATGTCCAATTTTTCCAAATAAAAAATCAATTCCTGTTCAAAACGGTTTTCATCAATTTTTCCTTTAATTTCCGAAATTGAATTTCTGATTTTTTCTTTAACAAAAGGGACTCTTTTTTCATCCAGTTGAGATATTTCCTTTAGGTTTGAAAGGATTAGGTTAATCCGTGATTGAAGTTCCTGCTGAAGGTTTTTCCCTTCATCTTCCCTGTACCGGTTAAATTCCTTTAGCGATTTTTCAATGCATGCAAGGACTTTTTTCCATTCAGATTCTTCAAAATTCAACTTTTCGGGTTTCAACACTTCGGGCATTTTGAGCACGATGGGTAATAGTCCATTGCTGTTGTCTTTAAGTTCATGAGCTAGGGATTTTAATTCCCTGTAATATTCTTTGGCAAGTTTTTTATTGAAAAATGAAACCCGATCCGTTTTTTCTTCTTCCATTGAAATGAAAAAGTCTATTTTTCCCCTTTCGCACTTTTTGGAAATTAAACTTCTTATATCATTTTCCTTTTCCCTGAGGTTACCCGGAATTCTTAAATTCAGGTCGAATTGCTTACTGTTAAGGGATCGTATTTCGGCAGAAATTTTCCTTCCCCCGGCATTTGTAATTGCTTTCCCGAACCCGGTCATTGATTTTATCATAAATTCATGGTAAATTTAAAATGCGATTTTCCGAAATCTTTTCTTTTATAAAATTGATGCGCTTTTTTTATTTTTTAAGGCAATTTTTTTAGCCTCAAAAATAAAAGCCGAACCGATGGCCTCCCCTCTGAATTCCTTCTCCACAATAAGCTCCATTATCTCGGCAACTTTTCCGCAATGGTGCAACTGATGCTCAACATAAACACTCATGAAAGCTATTGCCGGGCCGGGGGAGTTTTTTTTTCCGGATGAAGTTTCAGCAAGTAAATAATAAATATCAGGATTTGCCAGGTTTGTAAAATATAATTTTTTAAGTTTTTTTTGTCAAATTTTTTCTCTTCCAACTGGCAAATTAAATGGTACACTTTATCAAAGTCATTAATTTTTGCTCTGCGGATTAACATGCAACTAAATTAAAATAATTTTTGCCGGTTCAAGATGGTAAAGATAAAAAAAAGCAAGAAGCTTAATAAGGAATAAAGTACAACTATTGGATTATCAGTTTCTGACTTATCAGGTCGTTGGCGGAGGATGCTATTACTGTATAAAGTCCATCGGGGAACTTGCCAAAAATATCTTTGGCAATAAGTACCGATAATTCCATATCAACATCGGTAATAATAATTTTGGAGAAATTCAGAATTCCGTAAGAATCTTCAAGTACAACCAAAATTTTTTCTGTTTCAGATTCCCCCGAAACCGAAAAGTCAGAAAGATTACCGGAAAAAGGAGTTTCTGTGTTGCCTGCATTTTCGCTTGATTCGCTCCAAAAAATATTGTTAACCGGAGAAGAATTAACTAAAAAATTGCGGGGATTAGCGGCTGAAACATGAAGAAAAAAAAGAAAAAGGGGGGAAAAACAAAGAAGAAGCGGAAATTTATTTCGGGTAAAAATCAGCATTAAATACTTTAATTTTTTATCAAATGTATTAAAAAAATAATAAGAACCAACATTTTTATAAAAAATCCACATCTCTTGTTATGGGATAATTCATCAGGAATGATATTCCCTCTTCGATAGAAAAGTTGTGAAATAAAATTTTATGAAGAGTTTGGGTGATGGGGGCCCTTACGGAATAAAAATCGGCCATTGATTTTATGATTGGAACAGTGTGCACTCCCTCTGCAATATCATTCATTCCTGCAAGAATTTCGTCCAGTTTTTTTCCTTTTGCAAGTCCAAACCCCACCGAAAAATTCCGGCTCAGGGGGCTGGAGCAGGTGGCAATTAAATCACCCACCCCGGCCAGGCCCAGAAAAGCCTGTGTATTGCCCCCAAGGGCCTTTCCCAAAAATGTTATTTCAACCAAACCGCGGGAAAGCAGCATGGCCTTCGCATTTTCACCATATCCTAGTCCGCTGAGGGCACCGGAGGCAATTGCAATTACATTTTTTAGGGCACCGGCAAGCTCAATACCGGTGAGCTCATAGCTTCCGTAAACCTTAAACCGGTTACTGGCCAAAGCTCTCTGACCTTCTTTTATCACCTCATCGAATTTGCTGGCCACTACGGTTGCCGCAAGCTGATCATCATTTAGCTCCCTTGATAAGTTCGGGCCCGAAAAACAGCCAACGCGGTTAACCACGCTTTCTTCAAGAATTACTTCACTCATTGTGCGCACCTGTTCGCGGCTAAAGGGTGTTCTTCCCTCCTGTTCATTATTTTTCCGCGGACTGTCCAATCCTTTGGTTCCGTGAATCAGAATATGGTAAGGTTTCAAAAAGGGTGATATCTCTTTCATCATTTCCCTGAAATGAGCTGCGGGAACAATGGGAAAAATCAGGGAACAATTTTTTGCAATTTCTTCCAGGTTGCCTATTGGAGTAATGTTTTCGGAAAGTTTTTTTCCTTTATGTTCACCTGTTTCAATAATTGATTCCACCACATCCTTTCTTCTTGAATACAAAAGGACATCCCTGTTTTTTGACAATACATTTGCAATGGCGGTTCCAAAACTTCCCGAACCGATTACTCCAACAGGATGTTGCGCCTTCATAAAAAAAATTATACGGTTAAATTATACCCTTCCATCCGGTTTGAATAAAACAGAAGAAGTTTCATGTCATTGCAATAAATATTTCCGTTTTTATCTGTGGATAATACCTTTTGTGTGTGATAGAGCCCAAGGTTTTTAAGGCCATGCCGGATAATTTCTTCGATTGGTTTTTTTAGATGTGGAGCCAAAATCAAACGGCCATCTCCTTCCATTTTCAATAAAGTTTCCATTATTTGCTGAATAGCTGAATAGAACTGATGATAAGGAATTACCCTGAAGTCTTCAGGAATCCGCAACAGACCATACAAATCAAGTTTCGGGGAATTTTTTTTCAGCAATTTAAAAGCCGTATACGCGATGAGGTGGCTCGAAAAAACGATGTTCCATTTAAAATAGGACTGGATTATTTTTTGTCCAAGTATGCGGGTGTATTCAGCATCACGTTGTGGTACGGCCTTAAGTTCTCCGTTGGTAATAAAATAATCCCGTACATCAATCTCGGTTCCCGATTTAGTAAAACTCCTGCCCTCCTCATCCACATAATTCCCAAATAGATCCATGGGCTTTCCAAGAGAAAGGGCTATTTCGGAACCCCGGGCAAAAAAATCCCATAAAAATCTTGTGATTTTATAAACACTTGTGAACTGATCATTTTCTATATAATATTTTTCTCTTCCGGAGCTTTTTAACTGTTCTTCAATTAAACTTGAGGCCTCCAAAACAAAGTGATAACTTATTACCAGGGGAAGAACAAAAATTTTTTTTGCATCCTTACCATCTTTCATAAAATTTAGCAGCTGGGCATCAATGGCGGTTCCAAGCAATCCGAGCTTTAATTTTGATTCCAGTCCACCGCTCCTCGATCGGGTGCCGCCAGGGAAAAACAAGCTATGGCATCCGTGGCAAATGGCCTGCCTCGAATAGGACTTTAATGTTTCTAAATAAATCTGGTTTTTTTTCCTTCGGTCAACCTTGTATGCTCCCAAACGGTTAATAAAAAAGGCCTCCAGCGGGTTGTTGTAAAGATTAAAACCCGCCCCGTATAAAAAGGGCTGAAGGCCGAGGGCATCAATGGCGTAACCAATTAAAAAGGGGTCCATGTTGCTAAAATGTGTTGGCACAAGGACCACGGTTCCAATTTTTGAAAGTTTACGAATTTGTTCAGAATCTCCGAAAGTTTGGAGCCGGTCGTACAGGCGATGCTGCTGGCTGAAAATCCTTTTCCAGTTTCGGTTGGAAGCAGCATTTAAAAATCTGGAAAATATTATGGGAACAAATTTTCGTGCAAAATTAAAAGTAGGAATATTGAATTTGCCTGCAATTTCGTTTGAATAACGGCTTACTATTAATTCCAGAATTTCCTTATCAAGCTCTGCTGATTTTTCTTTGGAGGATGCGTTTTTAATTAACCGCTTGCGAATGTTGGCCCAAAAAACAGGTTCATCTGCACGGTCTACCTTCCAGGGCTTTTCGGTTAAACGGATTTTTTCAAGGTAAACGGCCTCCTCAATGATGGGGTGTGAAGACCCGGTTTTCGCAAGGCGTGAAATACTATCCTCTGCCACCTCACGAATAAATTCATTCCGCTGATGGGTAAGCTTAACAATGGGCCATTTTTCTAAATCAGGCTCTACATAATCAATTTTTTTTATCAGGCTCATTTTTAGGGTTCAGAAATCAAAGGTAAAAGTAAACCAATGTTAACAAGATTCAAAAAAATAATAATGCAGGAGGAGTTACTTAATTTTGATTTTTTTCAAAAAATTAATCATGCCGTTTCCTCCGGCCTCCCCATCTATCCATCGCTGGTCATTTACATACCTAATGTTTTCAACCGTATAAAAAGCATTGGGATTGAATTTTTTTACCACATCAATTACACTATTCATCTCCTTTCTTTTCACCACCGTGTAAATAAGATTTGTCTTACCGATATTTCCTTCTGCATTTACAGAGGTAATTCTGAAATTATGCTTTTTTAAAAATGAAATTACATGATGCCCGTCTTTTTCGGTGGTGGTTATTCTAATTAAAACGATCCCCATGGATAATTTTTTTTCAATAAGCATTCCGATATAGGTACCCACCGCAAACCCTCCGGCAAAGCCAATATAGCACATCACATTAGAAAGATTTTTAAGTGTTTGGGTTACGGCTATCAGCCAAACAAACATTTCAACAAAACTCAGAACCGAAGCAGCCAATCTTTTTTCATTTACTATGAGTACAATTCTTACCGTTGACATTGAAACATCAATCAGGCGGGCGGCAAAAATCAAAAACGGAATGAGAACCCATTCCATCCAAAATGGGTCAATGTTAAGGAAAGCATTCATTTAAAAAAATTTACCACTTTTTAAAAATTATGAATACAGCCAGAATAATGAGGATAAAACCCAGAAGGTAATTCCACTTCAATTCTTCTTTAAGATAAAAAACAGAAAAGGCTGAAAAAACTACCAATGTAATTACCTCCTGGATGGTTTTAAGTTGTGCTGCCGAAAACTGAGCATGGCCAATTCTGTTGGCAGGTACCTGAAAACAATATTCCGCCAAGGCAATCAGCCAGCTTATTCCAATTACCTTCCAAAGGGCCACTTCCTTAAATTTTAAATGGCCATACCAGGCAAACGTCATAAAAATGTTGGAAACGGTTAACAAAATTATGGTTCTCATTGTTATTGGGGAAAGTGAGTGATTAAAAATCCGGGTGTATGGAAACAAACGGGAGAATGAAAAATTATTTAATTTCCCAAATATTTTTCCCTCTTAAAAGGGCATCAAGATTTCCGCGCTTTTTACTTTCAATGGCAGTAACAATCTGCGCCTCCATTTCATCCTCATAGCATGCTCTTGTTTCGGTGTAAAAAACTCCGAAAGGCCGGGGAAGATGACCAGGGATTGTTACATCATCAAAAAAACGGGTTAGTATGCTTGCTTTTATCGGGTCGGCCTCATCGTGAATCCATAAATCGTTGGCGGAGTTCCCTTCTTCGAGGTTTACAATAACGGGTTTAAAACCATCCAGCTTTATGCCCATGGTTCTGGAAGGCCCAAAAATTATTGGTTGATTGTTTTCAAGAAAAATCGTTTCATTTTGTTTTGATTCTTTTTCGGTAAATGGGAAAAATGCACCATCATTAAAAACATTGCAGTTTTGATAAATTTCAACAAGCGAGGTTCCCTTATGCTTACTGGCTCTTAACAAAATTTCCCTCAGATGTTTTGGATCTCTGTCCATAGAACGGGCAATAAAAGTTCCTCCTGCCCCCATGCATAAAGCCAAGGGGTTAAATGGGTGGTCAATGGTTCCCATGGGTGCAGATTTATTGATTGTCCCTTTCCTTGTTGTGGGTGAATATTGTCCCTTTGTGAGGCCGTAAATTTCATTGTTAAAAAGTAAAACATTTACATTAAAATTCCTTCGCAATAAATGAATGAAATGATTTCCTCCAATGGAAAGCGCATCCCCGTCACCAGTAACAATCCAGATATTAAGATCGGGCCTTGCAGCTTTTAACCCACTTGCAATTGCTGTTGCCCTTCCATGAATGCTGTGCATTCCATAGGTTTCCATATAATACGGAAATCTTGACGAGCAACCGATGCCTGAAACAAAAACTGTATCCTCCCTTTTTATTCCAATTTCGGCAAGAACACTCTGCGCTTGTTTTAATATGGAATAATCACCGCATCCGGGGCACCAGCGTACCTCCTGATCGGTAACAAAATCTTTGGGTAAAATTTTTTCGATTGTTTCCATGTGTAAATAAATATTGCATTTGAAAGTTGATGGCCGATGGCCCAAGTTTCAAAAAAAAATACCAAAAACAATATTAAAGAATGATTAATTTGGGACACTAACCCCCAAAATTCTCAAAACTTCTTTCTTAATTTCTTCGGATGTAAACGGAACTCCTTTTATTTTATTAAAGCCAATGGCATCCACCAAAAATTTATCCCTGATAATGCTTACCAACTGACCGTTATTCATTTCGGGGATTAAAACCAAACTGAAATTTTTTAAAATTTCGCCAAGGTTTTTTGGAAAAGGATTAATATAGCGAAGATGCGCATGAGAAACTGAATAACCATCCCCTATCAAATCTTTTACTGCCATTGTTATGGCGCCAAAAGTTGATCCCCAGCCAAGAACCAGAACTTCTCCTTTCTCCTGCCCTGTATTAATTTTCTGAGGGGGGATAAAATCGGCAATCCTTGAAATTTTTTCTGCCCTTATTTTAACCATCAGCTGATGATTTTCGGGATCGTAGGATATATTTCCTGTTTCGTTTTCCTTTTCAATTCCACCAATACGGTGCTCAAATCCTTTTCTTCCGGGCAGAGCCCAGGGTCTGGCTAACTTGCTATCTCTTTTATAAGGCAAGAAAGGTGTCCCTTCGGGGTTTTCCTCAGCAAATTTGGGAGTTATTTTTCCCAGTCCATCCCCTTTTGGAAATTTCCATGGCTCAGCTCCATTGGCAATATAACCATCAGACAAAAAGAAAACAGGGGTCATGTGTTCAACGGCAATCCGGCAAGCCTCAAAAATTGTTTCAAAGCAATCTGAAGGGGAAGATGCGGCAAGGATGGCTACCGGGGCTTCGCTGTTTCTACCATACATGGCTTGAAACAAATCGGCCTGCTCGGTCTTGGTAGGCAAACCAGTAGATGGGCCTCCACGCTGAACATCAATTATTACAAGGGGAATTTCATACATCACAGCAAGGCCAATAGCTTCGCCCTTTAATGCAATTCCAGGTCCTGAGGAAGCGGTAACACCCAGGGCACCTCCAAATGAGGCTCCTATGGCTGAAGTGGCCGCTGCAATTTCATCCTCAGCCTGAAATGTTTTCACTCCAAAATTTTTATGCTTGGATAATTCGTGAAGAATATCAGATGCAGGAGTAATAGGGTAAGATCCGTAAAAAAGGCCAAGGCCCGATTTTTCGGAAGCCGCAATCAATCCTAAAGCCGTTGCCTGGTTTCCCATGATATTTCGGTAAACCCCTTTGGGCATGGGTGCTGGTTTCACCTCGTATTGCGAAGAAAAAGTTTCACTTGTTTCCCCGAAATTGTACCCGGCATTAAGAACTTTAATATTTGCTTCAATCAAATGGGGCTTCCCTTTGAATTTCTCTTTAAAAAAATCAATAGACCGGCTCATAGACCGGTTGTACATCCAGTAAAGAAAACCAAGAACAAACATGTTTTTACTTCTTTCAATTTCTTTGGTACCCATTCCCGAATCAGCCAGCGCTGCCTTGGTCATTTTTGTAATGTCCATGGTGTATAGGCGAAATTTCCCAAGTGACCCATCCTCCAGCGGATTAATTCCTTCGGGATATTTGGCCAGGCCCAGGTTTTTTTTATCGAAACCCGAAATATTTGCTATAAGAATTCCTCCCGGAATTAATTTTTTTATATTGGCTTTGAGTGAGGCAGCATTCATGGCTACGAAAACATCACAAACATCCCCGGGTGTATATATCTCCACGCTTCCAAAACGTAGTTGAAAACCTGAGACCCCGGCAAGGGTGCCTTGCGGGGCACGGATTTCGGCCGGGAAATCAGGAAAAGTGCTTACATCATTTCCAAAAAGTGCAGAAGTATCGGTAAACTGGCTACCCGTAAGTTGAATTCCATCGCCCGAATCTCCTGCAAAAAGAATTGTTACTTCTTTCTTTAACTCCGAAATACGGGAAATTTTTTTTTGTTGAACGGGTTCCATTTTGGGGATGAAAATATTCAGAATTATTATTTTTTGGGATGCAAGTTTACAAATTTGTTTCGGGTTTTTGGTTATTGGGGTATCAGGGGGTTATAATAAATTTGATGTGGTGGTGAGAATTTTTATATGGCTGTAATTTTTTTGTTCCGCTTGGAACAATATATTGGAACAATATATTAGTAGAAAATCACACCCAAAAACCAACGTCACGTTACGGACGAAATATAAATCATTTTGGCAAACACTGCAATCCTGATCTGCTAGATTAATCCTTTAAGGAAAAATTTATTGTTTAACAACTATTCGGAATGTTGCACACTAATCACAAATTATTTTAAATTTGCTCCTAAATCATTTTCAAAAAGGAAATGCCGGACAAAGAAATTAAGGCAGGGGAATTACTTTCTCAAATTGATATTCCTTCCGATTTAAGAAAATTTTCAGAGGAAGATCTGAACCGTATTTGCAATGAACTCCGCCAGTTTATTATTGATATTGTATCAGTAAAAGGCGGCCATTTTGGTGCGAGTTTGGGTGTGGTGGAACTTACCATTGCTCTTCATTATGTATTTAACACTCCTTACGACCAGCTGGTGTGGGACGTGGGTCATCAGGCCTATGGCCACAAAATAATTACAGGCAGGAAAAATGTTTTTAATACCAATAGAATTTATAAAGGGATAAGTGGGTTTCCAAAAAGGACCGAAAGTGATTATGATTCTTTTGGGGTGGGCCATTCTTCAACTTCCATTTCAGCAGCTCTTGGAATGGCTGCTGCCTCTACCATAAAAAAGGATACTCTCCGGCAGCATATTGCAGTAATCGGGGATGGTGCAATGACGGCCGGCCTCGCTTTCGAAGGATTAAACAATGCCGGGGTTTCAAACACCAACCTGATAGTTGTTTTAAATGACAATTGCATGAGCATTGACCCCAACGTAGGGGCACTCAAAGAATACCTTACTGATATTACCACCTCTCATACTTATAATAAAATGAAGGATGAAGTGTGGAACCTGCTTGGAAAATTCAGCCGTTTCGGGAAAAGTGCGAGGGAAGTTGCCTCAAAAATGGAACACCTGATAAAATCAACCCTTATTAAGCAAAGCAATCTTTTTGAATCCCTCCATTTTCGGTATTTCGGCCCCATTGATGGCCATGATGTAAACCACCTTGTTAAGGTTCTTCGCGACTTAAAAGACATCCCCGGCCCAAAACTCCTGCATTGCGTAACAGTTAAGGGAAAAGGTTATGGTCCTGCAGAAAAAGGAAATCAAACAGTTTGGCATGCCCCAGGTTTATTTAACAAGGAAACAGGGGAAATAATTAAAGTTGTTCCAAAGGCTCCTCAGCCCCCAAAATATCAGGATGTTTTTGGGCATACCATTGTTGAACTGGCTGAAAAAAATCCAAAGATTGTTGGAATTACACCTGCCATGCCTTCAGGAAGTTCCCTTAACATTATGATGAAAGCTATGCCCGAAAGAGCTTTTGATGTGGGAATAGCCGAACAACATGCAGTAACTTTTTCTGCCGGAATGGCCACCCAGGGGTTAATTCCCTTCTGTAATATTTATTCATCTTTTATGCAGCGGGCCTACGACCAGGTGGTTCATGATGTTGCCATCCAAAATCTACATGTTATTTTTTGCCTCGACCGTGGAGGTGTTGCGGGTGCTGATGGGCCTACTCATCATGGTAATTATGATATTGCCTTTATGCGGTGCATTCCAAATGTGGTTGTTTCTTCACCCATGAATGAGTCGGAACTGCGAAATTTAATGTTTACAGCTCAATTGGATGAAAATCCCGGCCCATTTGTAATAAGATATCCCAGGGGTGAAGGCGTTATGCCGGAATGGAAAACCCCTTTGAAAAAAATTACCATTGGTACTGGGAGAAAAATTAAAAGCGGTGACGATCTTGCCATACTTTCTTTCGGACATATTGGTAATTATGCAGTAACTGCCTGTGAAATGCTCGATCAGCAAGGGATAAGTGCAGCTCTTTACGATTTACGGTTTGCAAAACCCCTTGATGAATTACTTCTACATGAAGTATTTGGAAAATTTGATAAAGTAATTACCCTTGAAGATGGATGCGTAATGGGGGGCATTGGAAGTGCGGTTCTTGAATTCATGGCTAAAAACGGGTATCATTCAAAAGTGAAATTGCTTGGCCTGCCCGATAAGGTAATAGAACATGGTTCGCAGATTGAACTTCACACCGAATGCGGAATACATCCTGCCGGAATTGCAGAAGCCGCCATCCAATTAATAGGATTAAAAAAGAAAAAAGCATTTGCATTGTAATTGAGAAAATCCCCCACGTATTATGAAAAGATTTTGGAATTTTAAAATTTTTACCCCTAAACATTATTTATTTATTGAAACCCCAATCACTTTTATTTTAATTTTTTTATCCCTGGTTTTGTTATTTCAAAATCCTGCACTATCACAGGATAAAATTTTGTTAATCAGTGGTAAAACTATTGAAGGTAAGGTGCTCAGCGTGGCAACCGATTCAATTCGGTATGAGTACCCCTTTAATGGTAAAAAAACCCATGTTGCATATGTAGAAACATTCAGGGTTTTTTCCATTACGTTTAATAATGGGAATGAAAAAGTCCTTTATAAATATGACTCCTTAACAGTGAACGACCGAACCGAACAGGAACTAAGGAATTTTATAGCCGGGGAACAGGATGCTTTGAGAGGATACAAACCGGCTTTTGCAGGAGTTTTGGGATTTGGCATTAGCGGGGCATTGGCTTTTATTATTAACGGGTCATTTTTTGTCATATTAGCCCCTGTTGCCACTTATATTGCCCTTTCATTTCTATACCGAACCTCCATTGACAGGAGTTCAGTCCGGGATGCAAAACTTTTATCAAATCCCGATTATATTGAGGGATATAAACGGATTGCAAAAAGCAAAAAAAACAGAAATGCCTTATGGGGAAGCTTTTTGGGAGCCGGGGTTGGATATGGGGTTTTCATTCTTTCTCAAAAAGATTTTTAAAAAATCAATCCGGATTGGTAAAGCTTAAACCCTTTCTTGATTTTTTTCTTTTCAGCAACCTATTTGTTGCAATTTCATTCTCCGCTCTTTCCTTCCAAACCTTTAAAATTCTTTACGCTCCTCCTGACTATTCACTTCTTCTTTTTGTTTTCTCTTCCTCACTCTTTGTTTACACTTTTCACAGGTGGTTTTGCATTTCAAAACTTTCTCCTGACCAAAAACTTCCCGGGCATCTGGAATGGAGCATAAAAAATAAAAAATTTCTCATTCTTATTTTTGCATTACCGCTGATATTAATTTTTTACAGCAGTTTTCAACTTCTGCCATCGCAGGTAATTGTTTTGATACCGGTTGCAATTATTTCCCTTGGATATACCTTACCGGTAATTCCGGGAGGCGGAGGCAATATTTCACTTCGCGAAATACCCGGGTTAAAAAGTTTTTTCATCGCCTTTGTAGTTAGTTTCATTACTGTTGTTTTGCCGGTAATTGCCATAAGACAAAAAGCTTCGGTTGCCGATGTTGAAATTCTTTCGGTTTTTCTGGTTCGTTTTTTTTTCATTTTTGCACTTGCCATACCATTCGACATTAGAGATTTGGTGAGGGATAAGGAAAAACAAATAAAAACGATTCCTGTTCTTTTGGGTGAACGAAGGGCTAAATTTATTGCCCTTTTGTCTCTTTTATTATCCGCTGCAATTTGTTTTTTCCAAATTTACGAAGGAGTAATTGCCGCTCCTGTATTGATTTCGATACTAGTTTCGCTTGTGCTTTCGGGTGTCCTTATCTTTTTTTCTTCCCCATCCCGGAGCGAAAATTATTTTTCGATTTGGATGGATGGAATGATGGTGTTTCAAACTATTTTGGTGCAAATTTCAATTTTATTTTAATGCTTCTGTTTATAAAACTCCTTTCAGAAAGCATTCTTTTTTCCATCAATGCCCTGGTGGTAAATAAGCTTCGCACTTTCCTTTCACTCCTTGGAGTAACCATTGGAATTTTTGCTATAATTTCAGTTTTTACCATGGTTGATTCAATGGAGCAAAATATTCAGGGAAGTATACAATCGCTGGGCGACAATGTGATTTTTGTTCAGAAATGGCCCTGGGCCTTCGGGGGAGATTACCCCTGGTGGAAGTACATCAACCGGCCAATTCCAACTATCAGGGATCTGGATGAAATTAACCGGTACTGCA
>JAHEZO010000034.1 GCA_023250995.1 Flavobacteriales bacterium
TTCTTTAAGGCGGTGGAGCTTTTCATGCCGGACACTCTCCTCGGGAGTCGGAGTATTCCGGAAGAAAAACCATACTGTAATTGCGTAAAACAAAACATTCAGGAATACCAATATCCCCGGGTGGATGCTCATCCCACCATCTTCCTTTAAATGTTCAGCTCTTAATTTGGCGATGATGAAAAATACACCCAGAGCAATGATGGTTGCCCCAATAGCTATCAGGGTGTTTCTCTTGCCTTGGCCGCTGTTTTCTTTTAGGTGTTTTGCGCAGTGTTTTGCAAGCAGGAACAAGGCCCCGGATACTCCGGCTGAAATGAGGAGGGAGATTATGAGGTTATCGCCCATGAGCTGAAAGGCATAAATGTTTAAGGCGGTTTCGGCCACTGCAATTCCAATCGGGATAAGTCCGTTATCTTTCTGTTTGGGTTTTACTTTTGCCATTTCTTCCAGCGAATCCCCATTGCGACTCATCACAAGCTCGGTATTGTACAGCTCCGTTTCGGCATCCTGTTTTTTTTGCCTGAGTTCATTGACCTTTTGCTCTGTTTCATCACTAAGCATTCTGGCTTCGGTGTGACTTATCTCAGGCTGAAGCTTCTGCCATATATGGGCCACCATTCCCTCATAGGCGGATTGGAGGTCACCGATATATGAGGAAACATTGTCTCCATACAAATGAGGGCGATTGGTCCGGGCAAGATGAACCGCTTTTATCCTGGCTTCTTCCAGAATTTTGCAATGCTGCCCTCTGAGTTCAGATTCGAGCTGTAAATCGGAAAAGCCGCTGTAATGGGTTGTTGATGGGTTCATGGGGCTGAATATTTATGGGGTTAATAATGTTTATCGACCTAAATCACGTGTCTGCTCATTTAATTTATGCTCCCGGAGTTCCCGCAATTCCTGCTCCCGCAGCCATTCCTGATGCCTTTTCTCCAATTCCTCAGGGTTAATTTCCGTTTGCCCTCGGTAATATTTGGGCGGGTTTTCTGCAAATTTTTTCGGACTATTACTATCCTCTCTCTGTATTGGTTCCTTGCCCTTTGAACATCTGAGCATCATTCTGTCCTTTCTAATCCGATGCGCTTTTTCCATCATCACTCCTTTGTGTTTGGATATTTCATCTTTCAATTTCTGCAATTGCCCGCTTTTGAATAACAGATTGCCCTGGGCATCAATGAAGCTGTATTCAAACTCATTTTTCAGTTCATCAAATTTTTCATGGATCTGGCCCAGCTTGTTGCGCCATGAGTCCATGAGTGTAAAACGATGGCCGTTTGGTTTTGGATTTTCGTACTCAATGTAGATAAGCTGATTAATTCTTCTGCGTTTGATTTTTGTTTCCATAGGTTTTAGTTATTAAGGGTTGGTAATGATTATTGATAGTTATTTTTCCAATGAAATGTTTTGCTCCTGGTTTTTATGCTTTTCGCGCACTGTGGCGAGTTCTGTGTTCCGCTCCAATTCCTTATTTCCAAAAACAGAAAAATCCCGAAGCGATTGGGCGATGACTGCTTTGTCAAAATAATGTTTCTCTAATACGGCATTTCCACTGTGACCGCTCACTATTTTCGCATCGCCTGTTCGAACCTGCATTGAAGTTAAATATGCCTTGCGGATCGATTTGAATTTTAATTTTCGTGCAGGATTTGAAAGTTTGAAAAAATGGGAAAACGAACGCGAAATCGCATCCGCCATTGATTTGTTGCGCTGCATATTGACTTGGGGAGCCAAAATATATTGATCGCTGCCTTTGAATTTTTCATAACCCAAATCCAAAAGCAATTGATATAATTCCGCAGTGATTGGGATGTAATTAATTTTTTTCTGTCCCTCTTCAGTGCGGTGCTGTATGTTGTTGACTTTTCTGTCGGCTGAAGAAATTAATATTGGTGTGCCGGATTTATCTTTAATAATATCCCTCCACATAAAATTGATAATTTCTTCGCGTCTCCTTCCTGTAAATAATGCCAGTTTAAATGCGTCCTTTAACCATGGCCGGTACATATTCCTCCATTCCTTTACTCCGCCATATTGCATCATTCCCTTTTCAGGAGTAGTTACCTCCAGCACCTTTTGAAATTCCTCATTGGTTATGGCCAGGGGGTTGCTGTATTCCGGAAGCTTTACCACAAACGCAAATGGGTTATTTACTTGAATTCCCTCATGCTTTACAATCCAGTGATAAAAAGTCCGCAAGAATGAAACCTGCTTGTTGATGCTCCTGTTTGAAAGCTTTTTTTCGCTTTGTAAATACTCAAAAAACTTTCCGACAATATTTTTTTCAATGTCCCCAATTTTCAGAGTGTCGGGATGATAGCGTTCCTTTTTTAATAAGTCAATCAGAATTTTGAAGCAACGCTCTATTTCAGAAACATATGGGGTACTGCGTGATTTGCGCAAGTGAAGGGGTATGGAAATATCTCCGGAAATGAAGGTCAAGTATTTCGCCATGAGCGGAAGCAAATTGTCGATAGCCACTGCGGGAATTTCTACTTGTTTGCGTTCTTTTAGTTCAGGTGGCGGTAGGACATTTGCACTGCCGCCTTGTTTTAGTGTTTCTTTAAATTTGGTTGCTTCTTTCAAAACAGTTTTGTAATTCCTGCTTTCGAAAGTTTTGGTGATGCGTTTGTTTTTTGTACCCGAAAGATGAAAATATATTTTGTAGCGAAGGCACTCAGGATGGGCACAATCTTCCAATGAGAGGTGATTGCTTTTGCAATGAGATTTTATATTGGTCTGGCAATCGGAGTGATTGCAAAAAACCTCAAGACCGGCAACCGGGCAATCTTTTGGAATTGGTTTTAATGGTTTCATAAATGATGACATTAGCTCTCTATTTATTTTTCATCAAGTGTTTTTATCAGTTTGTTGTAGAATGCCCTTTCCTTCCCTTCCGGGTTGTATATGTGCTGGGGTTTTTCATCCTGTGATTTCTTGTTTTTATTTTGTAAATGGTTGTCTTCTCCATTTGTTGTGTCAATTATTCTCTGTATTGCAGATTCAAGGTCTTTTCTTTTCAGAAATGAATTTTGGGCAATGTTTATTACGGAAACAGAGTACCACTTGAGCCAGGATTCGGCTTCGCTGATTTTTTTATAACCGAGCAAGGTGGCGGCTTCGGAGATGGTGATTATTTCAGTCATTTTGTTATTTTGTTTTTTCTATTTTTGTTGTTATTAAAAACTTCATTCCCAAAATACTGTTTTAGTTTTCATTTAAATTGGGGTGTCTGGATTTACTCTTCCTGAGAAATTCGATAAGTTTTTTTTCGTTTATTTTTTCATGGCCATAAGAAAATTATGCGACAAAAGTATTTTCTGTTCTGCCGTTATACAAGAGTTGACAGTAGTCTGTTTTCAGTCCGTCAGTCCGGATTTCGTCCGTTACTAGTCTATTGAAAAATGGAAGTCAAAAAAAACGATAGAGAAATAAAGGCGGCATTAATTAAAGCTGTTGAAGACAAGTTAACTGATACAGTTGCAATGAATTCGGTTGGTTTAAAACCTCTTGGCAAAAAAGAGCATTGGAATGGAAGTATCTGGGAAACTATTGCGGAGTTAATAAATAACTATCTTGAAAGAGAAGCCAAGAAAACTATAAACGTTAAGATATTCCATAATGTTATGGTTACTGACGAAGTAATCCCAATTAATGATTTTGTTGTTGCTGCCAAATTAAAAGATGTTTCACTTACTAAGCTTCCCGCCAAAGATCAGCCTGCGAATGAAAAATTTAAAAGATATCAATCTAAATTCATAAGCGGAGAAAGCATTTCTCAAGCATGGGGATACGCAGAAGGAAGAAGAACATTGCCAAACAAGCCAGGTATGCCCACATGGCATAAAATCACCTTATTTCTTAATGCTTTTGCCGGAAATGATTTCAATAGCTTTTATGGCTGGGAAGATTTTTATACTCAAAACGAAGCGGAAATTCAGCAGTTATTAAATAATACAAAAAGTGTTATTGAACAAAAAAATAAACAGATAATAAATAATGAGCATTCTTATGTACATTTTATTGACCAAATATCACACGAACTTACTTATCACCCTATTTGGAGGTGGCATTTACCTCAAATAAAATATTTACTAAGCAGGATTTTTGAATCTTCAGTGAATGGCGACATAACACATCCACTTTGTTTATCTATTACTGGAACAAATGGTGTTAGTAAAACAAAATTTACTCATACGGTCATTCAGAAATATCTTTTGGCTCTACAGAGAATAGAAAAAGAGCAAATTATCAAAATTCACCCTGGTATCTTTTCTTTGAAGAATAATATTGAAAGTATTCCCAAAGAGGAATTGCTTGAAAGAATTAAAACCAAATGTAAGGGTGGCATACTAATTATTGAGCACCTCAATACCAAGTATGGCAATGTGAAATTGTTTATAGATTTAATAAAAACAATATTATCGTCTGAAGAATATAAAAAGACCTGTTTGATTATGATGGGTTCTTCATTTTATATCGAAGAAATAATAGATACTTATGAATTAAACTTAAATTTCAATAAAAATTTTTCTATTTGCTTTTTAAATCCGACAATGAATACGATTGTGGAAATTTTTGAACAATATGCTATTAAGAACAATAATTACGTTGTAACTGAAAGTGCTAAAAATTCTTTGTTGTTTTATTTTACACGATTAAAAGAACTCAAATCAAAAAAGAAAAAATTAAAAAAATTGAACTTACTTGATTCCTTAAGACAAGAGCAGCAATTTATGTATGCAAGTGAAATTAAAAAATTATATCAAGATATATTGCCAACAATTAATCAAGTAAGTTGGATCGACCAAAAAGATGTCGTTTTCTCAAATCAATTTCAAAAAATAATTAAGGAATACGATGAACTTATGGGAAAATACGGTAAAGTTATTTGGTAGAAAAAAAAATAACCCCCGCAATTGCGGGGGTTATAACTCTTGATCACCGACCTAACCTACTATAGGTTAGATAGTGTACTTCCTTCTTAAGTATCTATTTATAGGATAGCATACTCTGTAAAAAAATGCAAGCCTTTTTTCAAAAAACCCTAAAAAGCTCCAATAATCATTGATGTTACAGGGTTTTTAGGGTATTAGGGGTAGGATATTTATTCCCTAAATTTTTTTATCAACTCCTCAGTAGAACTCACATCCTCCCCGTTTTTCTTTCCAATAACAATAGCATCTTCGGCTGCTTTTAGGGCTTCCTTCTTTCGGCCTAGCTTGAAAAGGACCGCAGCATGGGTATCGTGATTGTAGTAATTGCTGTTTATTTCTATTGATTTTTCAACCCAGCCGAGAGCCACATTCATGGCTTCTTTATTCTTGATATTTTCATTATCGTAAAAATTCCAGGCATAACCATTCAAAGCGTTGTAATCATTTCCGACATATGTGTTAACAAATTTGATGGTTGATTTTTCGTAATTCGGCCAATCTTTCTTTTCATAATAATAGATTATGTAAAATGAGAGAAGCAACTCCTCCTTTTTTTCGAAATCTGTACCCTTAATTTTAGAAACAACCATTTCAAAAAGCGAATCATCAAATGTTGAAGCACGATTTAAAAGGGTTTTTCCGTCACTGGTAATGGCATATACAGTATCCCGGTATCGAAATACTTCGGCTTTTGAAAATACATCATATATCTTTTTTTCAATTTTTTCTTTTCCTGCGAAAGCCATGAACTTTTCTTTATCCCGGACAAGAAAATCAAACAAACTATCCTTAATAGAGGTTACAAATGTTTCAATCATTTCAAAATTTGCTTTTGTAAGCATTTCATCCCCCCTTTGAGTAGCGAAATACCAATCGGAAATTTCTTTTGTTTCCATTCCGGCTGCTTTCAGTTGTTTTAAATATTCCCGGATAAATTCCGGTTGCCTGTTTCCTAAAGTATATTTATCCACCCAATGAGAAAAGCGTTTTTCCGGATTCAGAGCAGTTTCACCCAGTTCAATGAATTCCTTTACTTCTCTTGTTCCTGTTGCCCTGTGAAGGATTTCTTCTTCCGAATTGATGTATAACAAGGTTGGGATGGAATTAACTTCATATTTTATACCCTTCAGAATCCCAAGCCCCTTTTCAATGTCCATTTTTAAACAAATAAAATGTTCATTGTAAAACCTTCCAACTGTTTCGTTGGGAAAAATCTCGTTTGCCATATACTTGCAAGGACCACACCAAGTTGTATAGGTAGCAATGAAAATAATTTTGTTCTCCAATTTGGCTCTTTTGTTTATCGCCACCATATCGCTGTCTGTCATGGCTTCGGTAAATTGGATGCCTTGAGCAAAATTATCGTTTGCAAATCCAATTAATAAAATAGCCACGCAAATAAGAGGAAGGAATTTTTTCATAGTTTACTGTTTTTCAAAAATAAATTTTTCGGTGTTAGTGGTTTTTACAATATAATCACCCCCAGATGTTTCCTCCGAATTAATTCTTTCAATCACTAGTTCTTTATTCGATAGCCGGGTTACTTTGCCAGAAACACATTCTGCCTCTAAATTTATTTTGTCAGTACCTATCCACCCCCAAAATCCGGTTCCTGTACTTTCAATAGTAGCAGCAGGTACAGGTGAGTTTTGGGTTTTGCTAGTAGTGCAGGACGATATACCATCCTTTTTAATGGTTAAGATCATGGAGTAAACGGATACCGTTGCGGTATATGTGACTTGTTGCTTTAAAAAATAGTTGCCATTCTGATCACAACAAGTTAGGGTATTATCATTCCGGTCATCGGTGATGGTTAAATTTGTGCCATCAAATTTTTCTGTGGTTTTTATATTATGAATTTCTCCTTTACTATTAGAGTAATTGGAGTTATATTCAAATTCCTTTGTAACTAATTTCCATTCCCCGGCAATTCGGTTATTTCGGGTTCGAAGTGAAATAAGGGGATCGTCTTTGCTTTTTTTAATACAGGAGGAAATTGTTGCAAGAGTATACATCACTAATCCTGCACAGATAATAGTTTTTGTCGTATTCATATCAAATGTTTTTATTCTATTGTCAGTTTGGAATGTTTAATTTTTTCTCCAACAATAGCCTTCACCAAATAAATTCCTTTTGTGGCATTTTGCAGGATAATTTCTTTCGAATAAATTCCGTTTGTTTTTTCTTTTTTGGTAATAAAAACTTCCTCGCCCAAAAAATTTAAAACCTTCACCTGGATTTCCTTTTCCAATGGATCATCTATTACTATGGTAAAATTTCCAACTGAGGGATTTGGATAAATTTTAATAGATGGATTTTTCCCCGCTTCTTTTATTCCAACAACAGAGGTAACATTAAATGGTTCGGACATCCTAGTGCATCCGGTAGAAGTATCGGTAATTTGAACCAGATACATTCCATTTTGGGTTGGAATATATGTTTGAAACGTTGCCCCGGTAATTATACTTCCAAAGTACCACTGGTAATTTGCTTTGGAGAGATTGGTGTTGCAAATAAGGATATTCCCGCTTTGACTAATGGTTGGCTTAACCGGGTTGCTGCTTACAATAACTGCTATTGGCTGAGCAGTAGCCATGCATCCATTTATATCCGTTACTGTTACAGTGTAATTACCTGTAGTATTTATGCTAATTGATTGGGTGTTCGCTCCATTGCTCCATAGATAAGAGCTCCCTGCTCCTGCTGTTAATTCAATGGAATCACCCTGACAAAAAGTAGTATTTCCCGATACAACAATTGTTGCCGAACCCACACCACAAGGTGTGTATTCCCAAAAGTCTTTGAAGGAGTTACTTCCGTTCCAACCGGTTCCGACATAACCTTTCCCTCCGATTGAAAATGCAGCTGCATTACTCCTTGCAACGGGGTTACCATTACCAAAATCTTTTCTCGCTATCCATGTATTTTTAACGGGGTCGTATTCCCAGAAATCCTGGAGCATGCTCCCGTTATCTCCGGCCCCAATATATCCTTTATCTGTTATGCTATCATTGTCAATATCAAGGGAAAATCCAAATGCTCCTTCTCTTATTCCTCCGGCAAAATCAGCTTTTTGTGTCCACGCATCGGAATTTGGATTGTATTCCCAGAAATCCATTAACTTATTACTTCCGTCACGACCCGTCCCGATGTATCCTCTATCCCCTATTGAAAACCCTACCGCCCCAGACCTCCCAGTGCCCGCAAAATCAGCTTTCTGTGTCCATGAATTGTTGTTTGGATCATATTCCCAAAAATCCTGATAAAAGTAATGAACATAGTTTCCAGCCACAAACTGTAGTGAATGCCCTGTTCCGAGATAACCCTTTGCTCCTATGGAAAACCCAACAGCAAAATCCCTATCCGCACCAGGTAAATTTGCCTTTTGAGTCCAGGCATTTGTCGCTGGGTTAAATTCCAAAAAAACTTTCGACCCATTTGTGGCAGAGGGTGTGCTGCCCGTTCCAATGTATCCTTTACCATTAATAGATAATCCTACACACCCATCTGGCATTCCTGAACCCAAAATATTTGACTTTTGATTCCATGAATCGGCCCCTGTATTATATTCCCATAAATCATAATTGTTGTAAGAACCAGCACCTATGTATCCCTTTGCACCTACAGAGAATCCTGCAGCATAATATCTTGAGGAACCTCCAAAGTCTGCTTTCTGTGTCCAACTGTTTTGTCCAAAGGCACTTCTTGTTCCTTGTGCGAAGAATAAAATAATCAGATATTTTTTCATGCAAATTGGTTTTGTAAATAGCGAATTACAAAAATAATGTTTTTTTTAATCGGTGGTACATATACCACCGTTTTTTTTAAAAATCATTCTGACTTTTGATTTATGCAGAATGATAAAAAATTTCTTAAATCCCTCGGGTCAAACATTAATATTATCAGAAAGAAAAAGGCGATTTCTTTTCAGGAAATGGCTTATCGCTGCGATATTGAAAAATCAAATCTTGTAAAACTTACCAAACAAGGAGAGAACATAACAGCAAAATCTTTGTACAAAATTTCCAAAGGATTGAATGTCCCATTGAAGGTAATTTTTGATTTCAATTATTAAGGCCTCATTTGACTTCCCCGCCCACCCTACTCCCTATTAAAATTTAATCCTTGATTTAGTCCAAGAATTTTGTTAAATGTTGTTTACGGGGAAAATCCGGTTTGCCCTTTGGGTGAATTGGTTTTCTTTTGACCCATTCCGATATATGTCGGAATGGGTTTTTTAATTCCTCCTTTACACTTTCACATTTCTGCTCTGGACTATATTTTTACTTGATGTCTTTATATAACAGAGCTATTCTCCGGATAAAGTTCTTTAAAAAAGAGAATAAATATGAATGCGAAAAACAATTCAGTGGTGCGTAAGCGGATGAAGGTTTATTACGGTGATTTCAATAAGGTTGGGCAATACCTCTTGCCACTCATCAGAATTCGCGGCAAGCATTTATTGAAATACGGATTTCAGGTTGGTGCAACAATTTCCGTAGTTATATCAAATGGTGAAATTATCATCAAAAAAATCCCGCAGGAGAATTCATCCAACAGGTCCGGTGTTTAACGCACCGGCCTTTTTTATTGCTTATCCCCATTTGACTTCCCCTTTCTTCTGCGCTGTTTTACCGTTTCCCTATTGATCTCCTCCCTTTATGGAGCTATGCTGTGCACCAGAAAAATAGTCCATTTAAAACTCAAAACATAGCTTATGAAAACAAAAGGAAACCAACCGGAAACAACGGATGCTCCGAATGAAAAAACAATGGTGGAATACAACAATGCCTTTGTTCTTAAGGGGAATAATTTACAACCCCTTATCACCGATCCGGAGACATCGGCAAAAATTGCTCAGGATAAACAATCCCTTGAGAAAAAGTTCAAAAATGAAACTGAACTTGCCGAAATTGTTTTGAACAATGGAAAAATTCTTTTCGGAGAAAGCACCATTCTCATTGATTGTTTAATGAAAAACAGCATTGTGCTCTCCAACGGTTTTATTCCAGATGGCTTGCTGTTTGATTTAAGGGAGAGCGAAAAGCCGAGATTTTACTTTATCGAGATTAATCTTTCTAAAGAGAACCTTGGAGATCTTCTTTTGAGAATAACAAGATTATTCTCATTTGTCAGAACAAAAGAAAATATCAGCCAATTCACAGTATTGCTTTCTGATATTATCCGCAAAAACATCGGGTTGAGGAATAAACTAAAAACAGCTTTTGGCGATAAAGGGGTGTATGATTATCTGCGGGAATTATTTACCCGCCAGCCTGAAATTTTACTTGTAATGGACAATCCCATTCAGGAACTGGAAGGTTTTATTGAAACTTATTCCTGGGGCAACTATTTGAAGCAAATGTTTGTCCGGAAATTTGCCATTGATGGAGAAACCATTTTTACAATGTCCCCAACTTTTGTCGAATTAACCAACAAGAAAAACGGCAAAAAGGTGAAAGTTAAATCCTCGGAGGAAGACCATCTGGAGAATGTTTCCGAAACAGTGAAGGAAATTTTCCTGCAAATTAAAGCGGAGCTGCTGGAAACTGATCCGACAATTGAATTCCGGGTAAAGCAGTATTACATTTCACTCCGGAAAAATCGCAACATTTCTTTTTTTCAGTTGGGAAAAAAGAGACTTTCAATTGTTATTGCCAATCCTGAAAAGACCGCAGACAAACTAATCAAGCATAACAAAATATTCAAACTTTCCGATTCAGTTCGGAAATTTTGGAATGGCAATGAGCATTGTTTTACGGTTGTGATTGAAAACAAGGAGCATTTGAGTGAAGTGACTTCCCTGTTGAAGAAATTAATTCCCAGTGAAAAGCAAGAGAAAAGGGATCAAACTCCTGCCCTAAAAGAAACATCAGTTAAAGATAAATCTCAGGCGAAACCAAAGCGAAAAGGTAAAAAGTGATGGTTTGCAGCCATAAACGAAGATTGCCTTTCGTTTGCCGGGCTATTTGCCGGGGGGATCGCCTGAGATTATTACAGCCCCGATGAATTGATCTGATCCCTGTAAAGTGGACACCCCTAAGGTGTCCACTTTTTTGTTTCCAGGATATTAATAGGTTAAAGTAAGATGTATGAAAAAAACAATATACACAAATAAACAAATAAGATGGTTGAGGAAAAACAAGAATGTTCTGCGCTTTCGTGAAAAACACATAACATACACAGCAAAATTCAAAATAAAAGCAGTCGAACAGTATCTGAACAAAGGAATGTCCGCCAGAGAGATATTCATACTGGCTGGTTTCGATTTAAACATAATCGGCCCTGATAAACCGGGATATTTGATGCACGACTGGTTAAAAGTCTTTCGAGAAAAAGGTTCGGTTGGGCTTACTAAAGAGCTAAGAGGCAAGGGAGGAGGAAGACGAAAAACAGCACTGAATGGTTTGACCCCAAAGGAAAAGATAAAGCGATTGGAATTGGAAGTCCAATACCTTAAAAAAGAAAATGATTTTTTAGCCAAACTCCGGGCCAAGAGAACGGAGTAAAACTGTGGCCAAAAGCAAAGTTCAAATGTATGCGGGAAATAGGACATTCAGTGGGTTTGCTTTGCGAAATTGCAGGCGTGTCGAGAAGCGGGTACTACAAGTGGCTGAAGCGTGCAAACGAGCCTGAGAGGGATTTTGACGATTACATGCTCGTTAAGGCGGTATTTGATAAAGGCAAGGCAAAATACGGTTGGAGAACCATTAAAATGAGGCTTGAGGCGCAAGGGATAGTGATGAATCACAAGAAAATCATTCGGATTAAAAAGAAGTACCACTTGATAACAAGAATCAGAAGAAGGAATCCGTATAAAATGATCTTGAAGAAAAATGAGTCACATAGAACTTTTAAGAATATTTTGAACAGAGAATTCAGACAACATAAACCATATCGCTCTTTTTGCACCGACATAACATATCTACCCTTCCATAGTAAAATGATTTACCTTTCGGCAGTGAAGGACATTGCGAGCAGGGAGATAGTTGCGTGGCATTTGTCTAATAATTTGTCGCTGGATATTGCACTTAAAACAATTGTGCAGATGAAAACAAATATGAAAATACCTTCAGTCAAAAATGCTTTGATGCATTCCGACCAGGGAATTCATTACACTAACCCGGATTACATTGGTAAACTGCGAGAAATGAAAATGGTGCAATCAATGTCGAGAAAAGGAAACTGCATTGATAACGCTCCGATGGAATCTTTTTTCGGACACTTCAAAGATGATATAGATTACAAGGACTGTAAGACATTTGAGGAAGTAAAATTGGCAACAGAGAAATATATGGAGTATTATAACAACGAGAGACAGCAGTGGAAAATAAAAAAGATGACCCCTGTAGAATACAGGAATCATCTTTTATTAGGTCGCCCTTAGGTTTTAATCCGTGTCTACTTTATAGGGTACAGATTAAATAATCGGGGCTTTTATTTTCAAACTGAAAAATAGTTCTTTAAAAACTTAAAATCCTTTTTATGAAAAACAAAACAGAAAAACCAAAAGCAGAAGTACTCGGGCAAAACGCAAATGTTTTTTCCTTGATTGGAGTTTGCTCTAAAGCATTAAAAGGTGCAGGGCAGCCTGATAAAGCAAAAGAAATGTCCGAGAGAGTAATGGCTTCTAGAAGTTATGACGAAGCTTTGCAAATTATGGAAGAGTATTGTGACCTAACTTAAGCAAAAAAAGCCGCTCTGAAAAACTGAAAATAAACCCTTAAAAATATTTCTTATGGAAACAAACCTCATGTTCTTGAGCGTCTATAATGAACAGACAAATTTGAACAACCGCTCTTATGAACGATATTCTTCAGTAGAAGAATTCTTTTCGAAAAACATAAAAAGCAATTACGAGTTGGAATTCGGAGAAGCCGTAAAAAATGATAGCGGTATAGTGGTGTCTTTCTGCATCTTTAAAACCACCACTGAACTTCCAAACAAGTATGAATTCTGGATTGAAATAAAACTGGAATTTGATGGAAGTATCCGTGGAGAATTTTTCAGAAGCCTGGATAAATTAAAAAAACCTGAACTATTCTTTGTATTTCATGCTTTAAATGAAAAAGAATTAATGAGAGATATTGAAGTGCTAAATTTTCTTCTTAAAAATTACTGAAAACAAAGCCGCTCAAACGAGCGGTTTTTTTAATTATCGCCTGTGTAGAAAAACTTTCGTAGCTCACCTTCAGGAATTATTGCTAATGCCAGATTGTAAATGGCTTTGAGTGTTCCTTTATCAATAGTTTGGTGATTAGGCACCAAAATATTGCGACTTGCAGTTCTTTTCATTTTTTATATGGCTTCCATTCTGGCTTTTTATTTCATAGCCGAATTTTTCAAATATTGATACCACTTGCTTTCCGGATAATTGGCGCATTTTATATGGCATAAGATTGTTGCGGAATTTCAAAGTTTGCCAATAGAGATGGCGTTGGCGAAAGTCCTAATTCCGCAAGATTTTCATCCTCTAAATAAAGCCCTGTGGCTTCTTTGATGTTATTTAACAGTTCCTCAAAAGTTTTGCCTTGGGTGACAATAAAATGCCCTATGGCCGAAGCCATATAATAACCGTCCTGCCCCCTTTTTATGGTAAATTCAATGTAGTTTTTCATATTCAGTATTTCATCCCATATGAACTTTTTGCAAGAGCAAGAAGATGGTTTTTTGAATGCATAAAAAACTAATCATTTAAAGCAATTCCAATTCTGTTGGCGAGTTCCTTTATCCATTTTTCGTGCCTGTTAAGCTGCATTGCCATGCCGGTATATTCCATTCTTAAATCACCCATCACTTTCGCAATTCCATCCATGCCGGTTAAAAGAATTTGCATAGACTCCCTTAACCCTTCCAAATCTTTTTTCATCTCAGGAATATCGTGATTAATTTTGACCTTAATCTGCGCAACATCTTTTTTAAGTTCGCCAACATCATGTTTAAGTTCGGTTATATCATGTTTTGAAGCAAATACTTCAGAGAGTTTTTGAATGTCATTGTTTGTTAACATCTTTCAATTATATCAAGTCCATATTTTTATGCAAGGATTTTGCGTCCTCAATGACAAATATGCAATAATGACCTGGCATAAGTAACTATTTTCAACATTAGCGGGAGATATGACGATTATAAATTCAGCTTCTATAAATAAGCCATATAAGATTACGCAGATAAATATTTAAATAAAACTTAAGATTTATATCTATGGATAAAAGAACAACTTACAAAATAAATAAAGCGGTAAAAGAAAAAGTTTTGAGATTCGGAAAGATTTTGGAAGAACAAGGCATCCCGGTTGCAAAACTTGTCATCTTTGGCTCTTACGCAAAGAAACAATTTGATAAACATAGCGATATTGATGTCTGCATAGTTTCTTCCGCATTCGGCAAAGATATTATCGGGGATTTAAAATTTCTTCTTGCTGAAAGAAGAAAAATAGACAACCGGATTGAGCCTCACCCCTTTTCTCAAAAAGGATACAATGAGCTTGAAAATCCGTTGGTTTGGGAAATCAGAAAATACGGGCTTGAAATTAAAACTAGTTAATTCGATTTTAAGACACCATCTCGTAATTCCCTGTAAATAACTCTGTTTTTCTTTTGCTGCTTTTGTATTTTGACATACAGAAAAAATGCATTAATCTTCTTATAGAAATGGCAACTTTCGGAATGGAATCAACTGTGAATAACTCCTTGCGTATAAAATTGCTATATGATAATATCTAAGCACACAGTGCCTTCGGGCTCCGAGAACCCCTGCTTTACGGCAGGGGTTCGTTTTTGTATACGCCTACAGTAGAAGCCACCAGCCGCTGGACGGCTGCAAAATGAGTTTTATCCAACTTATAGATTTTTCGGGCAAAACGTTTGGCGCTGAAAATGCGTAATTGGGCAATAATAGCAGCCACTTCGTTGTTTTTTGGGTCAGTGAAGTTGTAATAAAAATCAAGAGCTTTCTGTTTACTGGAAAGCGGGATGCCCCAAAAAATCTCGTTGTTGAATTTCTTTATGACCAACACAGGCCGAATGAACCGGTCTCCTATGCCGTTCTGTTCCCTGCCTACATTTTTACCGACAAAGCAAAACCAAACATCTCCTTCCTTAATGAAGACTTCTTTTTTTTCCTCAATATCCTTTTTTATCTCATTCCATTTATCAAAATCATTCATAAGAATATTATATCATATAGTTCGCAGTCAACACCTCTGTTTTTCTTCTGCCGCTGATAGAAACACACAAAGCCATATCCATTTTCTGCGTATGCCATTTGTTTTGCAATATGTATTTATCAATCAATTCGGAAGGATAAGATGAGAGCAGGAATTTCCCTTGTATTTTTGAAAGTACCTGCAAAAGATTTTCAAAATTTTGTTTGGAATACCCCCTATAATTTGCGCAATTAGCATTATAGTATGGTGGGTCAAGGTAAAAGAATGTCTCTTTCGTATCACGGGTGGCAATCACCTTCAGCGCATCATCGCATTCCACCTGGACATTCTCCAATCGGCTGGCATATTCCGTTGTAAAAGCATTTTTCTTATTGGTGTTTTTTGAAGAGTTGCTTTTCTGCTTCACAGAAAATGACCAGGGGCCGTCAAGCCTGGAAATGAAAGACTGGTTTGCCAGAACCCACACCGCCCATGCCCTTTTAACTTCATCAAACAAATGAGGATTATGATAGATCGCTCTTGCATTTGAATGAAGCAGATGACTGTGCAGAGTGGAGCGAATTTCTTTTTCTAATTTTTTAAAATTCGTTTTCACCATTTTGTAAAAGTTTACCAACTCACCGTTGGTGTCGTTAATCACTTCAATGGATGATCTTTCTTTGGCAAAGAACACGGCACCGCCTCCGAAGAACGGTTCACAGTAAATCCTGTGCTTCGGAATCATATCCACAATTCGGCTTGCTAACTTTTGTTTTCCTCCATAATAGGTAAGTTGCGGTTTCATTTTTTCTTCACAAGGATCTCATACATACTTCCCCAGAAAAGATAGGGTGCTTCCGTATCATACGACTCTCTTAAATTTTCATATTCCCCGACAAGGAATTTTTCTTTGTAATAATCCAAATCCGGTTGAATGACAACGACCCGTTCCCCTTCATCATTCGACAATGCATTTTTAGAAATCATCAATTCCTCAAATCCTCCGGCTTCTCTCATTTCGTTTTCAAAATGTTTTAAGTTTTCACTGGTAAATGGATATGTTTTTATTTGTCTTGACATGTTGCTTTAAAAATTAGTGGTTAATGAATATTTTTTTCTCCCCTTGAAAATCTTTTTATTAATATTCTCCTGTATTAATATTTTGTAGAAGTTTCTTTTGTAAGAGTTTCTTTTGTACATAGCATTTTTTGCGCAAGTTGAAAGCAATTTTTGCGTAAGTCCTCGGCAAATTCTGCCGAACTATTTCGTGTTTTACACATTTCTGTATCAGTTTTCCCCTTCCCATCCACATCCGCAAATATTGCCGAACCCAGAGAGTAGAATAGTTTTGATTTACTCTTCCGCTCCTTCGGAGATTCAAGGAAAGCACCCCGAAAATCCATGACAGAAATAAGTTTGTTTCTGACAAGGAAGGCAATGGCATCGGTAATTGCCCGTTGGGAACAACCTGTTTTTTCCTTCAACTGAGAAGAAGAAATCCAATCGCTTTCTTTTCTTTTTTCTTTATTCCCCTGTTCAATCCAACCCCTTGTTTGACGGATAACAACCAACAGAATTTTTAACTCCGCGATTTTCAATTCTGGGAGATAAGTATCAAACAAAGCATTGGGAACACCCGTGGTATTTTGCCACATGATAGAAATATTTATGCTTGTAATGTTTGGTTCTTGTTCACCAGTCCTTCCGGAGGACCTTCGAATAAATAGAAGTCAACCATTGGCATGAGAAAGAGTTGGAGGTATTGCCTGCCGCTGTCCGTTTCTTTCAAAATTCCCGCTTTGTACCATTTGATTTTTTTCTCCCCATTCTCTTCATAAACCTTTTTGGTGCAGATGTGAAATAACCGCATAAATGTTGAGTGATTATTTTAATAAAGTACGACCGACCGTGTTGTACATACACAGCGTCCTGCGGAGTTGAAACCGTAAAATTTTTTCCGGTTAGCATTGTTCGTCCTCCCCTGAGTACCCAGGGAGTCCCTGATTGAGACATCAGGGCAACGCCAACCTCCAAAATTTTCTTTCTGAATTATCGCAATTCCCCGCTTTCCATCCTGTTCTGCAGTTAAGATGGCAACTCCGAAGACCGCTATGCACAAAGCAAAAAACACTATTTCCATAAAGTGCTTTTTAATCCGTGTTTACTTATTTCTTAATTCTTATTCGCAAAATTGTCGTTCAACACTACTTTTGCGACATTCAATTTATTTCTTTCGGGATATAAATCCCAATAAATAATGAAATGATATGAAAAGAATAAAGCATCCGGAAGATTTTTAAAACACCTTACAAATATTTAAAAAGTTCTACTCTGTTTTAGAGCATATCACAGCCAAAAATAAATGCAAATTAATGCTGTGAATAACTGAATTTATGCTTAAAAGCAGCCGCTAATACTATGTTATTTGAGGTATTGAAAGGCGTTCATTTCAAATTCCTTATCATTGTATTGTTCGTAAATGAATGTGGAAATTGGATTTGAATGTCCGAGCCCTTTTTGGATAAATGCCAGTGGAGCAAGTTGATCTCTTCTCTTATGCGCCCAGCCGTGACGGAAACTGTGTGGAGTAATTTTTTCCTTGATACCTGTGGCAGAAGAATAACGTTTAACGCTGCGCTCTACTGAACGAGTACTCAGCCGCAAACTCCACTCTTTACAAGCATTCCGGCCGACAAATAAAGCTGAAGCACCGTTTTGTTTTTCTAATTCCACCCTGATACCAAAATATTTCATCAGGAGGTTGTGCGTTTCCTCCGACCAAACAATCGTGCGCATCTTCCCTGTTTTCTTAGTGGAAATAACTGCTGACCTTTTATTTTCATTTATTTGAGAAAGATCCATACCACAGAGTTCGGATACTCGCACCCCTGTATCCCACAACAAATGAATTATCACTGAATCCCGTAGCGGAAGGAATTCATTGACCGGGATAACAGAAATTATTTTTTGATATTCGTCTTCCGTGACCGCCCTGTGGGATTTTGCATTTACTCTTGTAAGCCTGATAAGTTCCGGGGATAAACAATTTACATTTTTCAGTTTATAAAAACGAAAGAAATTTTTAATTATCACCATTGCAAATTGTACGCAATAAGAACCGTAATGGCTTTCCAACCATTTATGATATTTTGCGATATCATTATTATCGTATTGCTCAATTGGTTTTTCACCACAGACCTGAACAAACCGAACCAGCCATATTTTATAATTGATGCTCGCCCTGTGAGCGTAAGTTGCTTTCCAATCCAAATACTCTCTTATTTTTTCCTCCATAAAATGTAAGACCCGCCAGGACGAACCAGCGGGCCTTACATGCAATAATTTAACAGAACAGCTAAAAAAGTAAAGAGTTCTTAAATTAATGGTAGCCCCGTTGTTTCGTCCTGAATCCCCTGTTAAGGAGACAGTCCTGTTTTCAGCAGGACAACGGCCTTTTATATTAACTTGTTAATAGTTTTAGCTTATCATAAAGAATTAAAATCTGTCAAGGGCTTCAGGTAGGAGAAATATTTCTTTAAAGAGGATAAAAATTGGGCAAAAACCCAATTTTCAGTTTATATATTCACAAGTAAATGGCTCAATTCAGCTTCATCTAGGCAACTGTATAATCTTTTGAAAAAGATTTCAATCAGCATATCAATTGGAATTTCTTTAACAGATACAACATCATCCTGGCTAATAACCTCATACTTCCCTTTTGTAATAATCCAAACCTGTTTTTGCTTTTGTGGGATGAATTTGATTTCCTCGGAGTCCACAAATTTTCCATCGCGCAGAGTTAAAGTATAATTATTGATTTGAGTTTCTTTTGATCTTTTACCCTTTTTTAAATAATTAGGATTTAAAGTGCAATCATAAATAACGGCAAGATCCCGGATGGTAAAAAGACCGTCAGGCTTCCCACCGCTATTATCAGGGTCAAACTTGATTATTTCGGTAATTCCCAAAGCTCTTAAGAGGAGGAAAACATAAGTTTCAAAATCTGATGGATGCTTCGTTTCATTTAGCAAATCGAATAATGGTGGCCTTAATAACTTTTTTTGCGCAACCGTTTGCAGCCAAATTTCCATAGAATCAGGGTACCATCCGCTCTCCGTATATTCTTTATATTTCTCTTTTAAGTCATTTTCTTTCCTTAAAATTTTTAATTCAAAAAAGAGGTGTTCTTTTTCTATTTTAAAATTAAAGACCGACCCAGACCAGATATTTTCAATGGTTTTGTCTTCATTATTAGTCTTAATAAATATCGCCTTAATTTCCTTTTCAGCCAATATTCTATTTGCCGGAAAATTTTTAATGAGCCGGATAGGAAAATTTGCTTCTCTTTTCTGATCCCAATGTCTTTTAAAATGTGTCACTAAGATACATCCCATGAGTATAAAAGTTTTTTCGAAGAACTAAAATAATAAAACAAAAGTTTATTTTTGAAAAAAACAATATTTTTTTCCTGAAAAGTGAATTAAAAAGTCAGAAAAGGAGTGGGGTGCGGAATGAAAATGGAGTGTAGTTTGAAGTGGGGAAAAAAATAAATTTGTAACCGTTTTTGGAAGTCAACAAAAAAAATTTCAGAGTGGGTAAGGTGGCGGAATTGGTAGACGCGCTGGACTCAAAATCCAGTGATGGCAACATCGTGGGGGTTCGATTCCCTTCCCGGGCACTTACTGCTTTAGAAGGATTTATTCTCCTTCTTAAGCAATTGGCCTTTCCGAGTTAACTCGATTAGTCAATAAAATTCCTTGGGCCCAAATAAACTACACTTTCCCTTCTTACCATTTTTTTATTAATCTTATTTTTGCAACCCATTAATCATAATTAATCCTTCTATGAAAATAAAAATTTTACTTGCTGTTGCCTGTTCTTTTATCCTCCTGGCAGCCGAAGCTCAAACCTTTAACATGAGCAATACCCCTGTTTCAACTTGTGCAGGATTTTTTTATGATAATGGTGGAGCCGGTGGAAATTACAGCGACAACTTAAGTTTTACTCAAACTTTTACATCGGATAATGGAAACAGAATCAGTTTTGATTTCTCTTCTTTTTCTACCTACAACGGAAACGATTACCTGCGAATATATGACGGGCCAGGCACTTCTTCCCCTCTGATAGGGACCTATTCCGGAGGAAGTTCCCCTGGAATTGTTTCCTCAACAGGCACCTCTCTTACCTTTTCATTTACCACTAACAATGCCGGTAGCTCAACCGCGGGATGGACAGCATCAATCACCTGCACCACTCCTCCCCTTACAGTTTTTAACATGAACACCGGTACGGTGAATGCCTGCTCAGGAGTGTTTTATGATAATGCAGGGGCCAATGCAAATTATCCCAACAACGAAAACAGGGAACAAACTTTTTGCTCCGATAATGGGGAATTCATTCAGTTCACCTTTAATAATATTGCTTTTGGTCTGATTGCCGGTGATTCTTTATTTGTGTATGATGGCCCGGGGTCTTCCTCTCAACCAATGGCAATTTTTGTGGCTAGCTCTTATGCCGAAACGCTAACCTCTACCGGCACCTGCCTGACTTTTAAATTCACCTCTGATGGAACAACAAGTACACAGGGATGGCAGGCAGCTTTTGCCTGCACCAGCGTACAGCCATCTGCCACCAATTACAGCATGAGCTCGGGCGTAAGGTATACCTGCGGAGGTTCTTTTTTTGATGATGGCGGTTCGGCAGGTGATTATAACGATGCTGCAATAAGAACCCAAACTTTCTACTCAAACAACGGGAACAGAATTCGTTTCAGCTTTACCGCGTTTTCAACTTATAACAGCAGCGATTATTTGCGCATTTATGACGGGCCGAACAATACTTACCCTCTCATTGGAACTTACTCCGGTGGAACCTCCCCTGGAATTGTGACTTCCACTGGCACCTCTCTTACCTTTAACTTTACAACCAACAATGCAGCGAGTTCGGCTGCGGGTTGGGCTGC
>JAHEZO010000316.1 GCA_023250995.1 Flavobacteriales bacterium
TGGGGGAAAAGTTTGATTCCATATATTTTTCTTTTCAGATTATTAAAAAAAGATCTTTAAAAATATTGATAAAAGTATATATTAGGGGCTTAGGGGACAAATTTACACAATTCAAAATTACAAATCCCTATATTCTGTTGAATAATCCTGTGGTTTTTTTTTAACAAAAAAATGTTAGTAAAATTAATTTTTTTTACAAAATTGTAAGATATAAAAGCATACCTTCGGACGCTAAATTAAAATTTAATATTCCATTTTATTGCAAATTGGATAAAACACAAAAAATAAAAATGTTTGATTATGGCAGAAGGTGAAAAAATTATTCAAATAAATATTGAGGAAGAAATGAAATCGGCCTACATTGATTATTCAATGTCGGTTATTGTTTCGAGGGCCTTACCTGATGTGAGGGATGGACTGAAACCCGTTCACAGGCGAGTTTTGTTCGGCATGCTTGACTTGGGGCTTTTTTCCAACCGGCCATATAAAAAATCGGCAAGAATTGTGGGGGAAGTCCTTGGTAAATACCATCCGCACGGAGATACCTCCGTTTACGATGCGATGGTGCGGATGGCCCAGGAATGGTCCCTGAGGTACCCTTTGGTTGACGGACAAGGGAATTTCGGGTCAATGGATAACGATAGTCCTGCCGCAATGCGTTACACTGAAGCCCGGCTGAAAAAAATTGCTGAAGAAATGCTTGCAGACATTGACAAAGAGACAGTTGATTTTCAATTAAACTTTGACGATTCTTTGGAAGAGCCCACCGTTCTTCCTGCAAAAATTCCAAATCTGCTTATTAACGGAACAAGCGGAATTGCTGTGGGGATGGCCACAAACATGCCACCTCATAACCTTGCCGAAGTTATTGATGCAACAATTGCTTATATTGATAACAGGGAAATTGATATTCCGGGGCTAATGAAGTTTGTAAAGGCCCCTGATTTCCCAACAGGTGGAATTATTTATGGTTACGAAGGGGTGAAATCAGCCTTTGAAACCGGAAGAGGAAGGATTGTAATGAGGGCCCAGGCATCGGTGGAAGAAATGGAAGGAGGAACCCGCGACAGGATTATTGTAACAGAAATTCCTTACCAGGTAAATAAGGCAGAAATGATTAAGCAAACTGCCGACCTTGTAAATGATAAAAAAATTGAAGGCATTTCTGAAATTAGAGATGAATCTGACAGGAATGGACTTCGGGTTGTGTATGAACTAAAGAGAGATGCTATAACGAATGTTGTATTAAATAATTTATTTAAATATACAGCGCTCCAAACAAGTTTTAGTGTAAATAACATCGCCCTGGTTGGCGGAAGGCCAAAAATGCTGAACCTTAAAGATATTATTTCATGTTTTGTAGAGCACAGGCATGAGGTGGTAATACGCAGGGCTAAATTCGATTTAAGGAAAGCGGAGGAAAGGGCCCATATCCTTGAAGGTTTAATAATTGCTTCGGATAATATTGATGAGGTAATAAGGATAATCAGAGCTTCTAAAAGTCCGAATGAGGCGAAAGAATCACTTATTAAAACTTTTAACCTCTCGGAAATACAATCGAATGCCATTGTTGAAATGCGTTTACGCCAGTTAACGGGCCTTGAACAGGATAAATTAAGGGCAGAATATGCTGAGGTTACAGCCACAATTGAAAATTTGAAAACCTTGTTAGGGAGCGAAACAATGAGAATGGATGTAATTAAAACCGAATTAAGGGAAATACGGGACAAATACGGGGATGACAGGCGGACTCAGATTATTTATGCTGCCGAAGATATGAGGATTGAAGATATGATTCCTGACGAGGATGTGGCAATAACAATTTCGCACATGGGTTATATTAAAAGAACTCCCCTTACCGAATACAGAAGGCAAAACAGGGGAGGGAAGGGGTCGGTAGGAAGTTCAGCCAGAGATGAAGATTTTCTTGAACACCTGTTTATTGCTTCGGCCCATAACTATCTTTTGATTTTTACAGAAAAAGGGAAATGTTTCTGGATGCGGGTTTTTGAAATTCCTGAAGGACAGAAAACTGGAAAGGGGAGAGCCATCCAAAATTTAATTAATATTACTCCGGACGACAAGGTTCTTGCCTATATTAACGTGAAGGATTTAACAAACCTGGAATATGTTAATAATAATTTTATTGTACTATGCACCAAGAAAGGGGTTATTAAAAAAACTTCCCTGGAGCTTTATTCCCGTCCGAGGAAAAACGGAATACTAGCAGTAAACATTAGGGAAGGAGATCAATTACTTGAAGCCAAACTGACCAACGGGAAAAATGAAATCCTCATGGCTTTGAAATCAGGAAGAGCCTTGCGATTTAACGAAATAAAGGTGCGGCCTATGGGAAGAAATGCAAGCGGGGTGAGAGGGATTCGTTTGGCTAATGCAAAAGATGAAGTTATCGGAATGGTTACGGTAGCTTTAAATGCAGTACCCGAATCCAATATTAATTCTGCTGAGGGCAGCAATGGGGAGGTAAACCTAAATGAACTCTCCGGCAGTGATTCATCCATTCTTGTAGTTTCTGAAAAAGGTTATGGTAAGAGGTCTGATATTGATGAATACAGGATTACCAACCGGGGGGGGAAAGGAGTAAAAACAATAAATATAACAGATAAAACCGGTAAGTTGATTGCAATTAAGGATGTAGTTG
>JAHEZO010000317.1 GCA_023250995.1 Flavobacteriales bacterium
AATGTGGGGGGGCTCAAAGAAAAAGCTATCTTAATTTCATTCTGACCCCATTTTTTTCGCATTCAAAAACCGAGGAGGTTGAATTAAATTTTTTACCCGAATCCGGTTCTATTCAGGAGATAATTTCATTTGCAATAAATAATTCAAACCTGAAAAATTTTTCGGGCAATTTTACTTCGATAAAATGCACCGAAAGATTTAAAACATTTCCCGGAAAAAATTATTCAATGAAAATTTCATTTCCCGTTTTTGGGGAGAAAAATCTTTCTTTGGTTAAAGTTTTTGATGTTAATTTTAAATTAATGTGTTTTATTTATTTTGAATCATCCGCACAGGACGAAAGGAATAATGGATTTTAATCCTCTTTTTAAATTATACCATTTAGACATATAAAACAATCTTTTCCATCCCTCACCCTTTTTTCGCTTAAGGGTTCAACCCTCAAGAATAAGTGGGCTGGTCCCTTCAGGGATTATGGGTGCGGGAAGGTAGAAATTAAAATAAATGTCCAAATGGTATTAGTGCTGAACTAAAAATTTTCCCGTAACTCTTGATTGATTATCCATGTATTTTAGGAAATACAATCCACGGCTCAGCCCACCGGTGTTCAATGAAAAATTTTCTTTTCCCGAACAGGAAAGGCAATGAATTGGAATAAATGAAATAATTTCTCCCTGTAAATTGGTTAAAATCAATTGAGCCTCAGATTTTACATTTATAATTTCAATGGATATAAAATCTGAAGCGGGATTTGGAAATATTTTTAAAGTAACCGGCAGGGAATTTTCTTCGAATGATTCAGAAATTGAATTTTTTGAAGTATCTGAAAATACAAATCCATCAAAACTAAGAGCATCCAGTGTCAATTTCGAATTTCCGCTATTGATTTTCGCTGCCGAAGAAATTCTGATATAAGCACTGTCAGGGTTGGTGGAATCTGTATAATATATAGGGGCAGAAAAAGGAGTAAATTCACTTGCCGCTGAATCAGCAAAGAAAAATCCACTCCCAATCAGGGCGCCATTAGTGAAGAAAGTAATATTTATTGAAAATGTATCACCGCTTGAAGGAAGGTATTTGTAATATCCATTAAGAGAAAAAGGCCTGTGAAAAACAGGAAATGATGGCTTTTCAGGAAAATCTTCTTTCTGTTTCAGCAAAAGCACGATAGATTCAGGGAAATTAGGATTTGCATTATCGTTTTCAATTTGCAGGCCAAAATCTCCCGAAAAACTATTACTGGTTTTGGAAAAGGGAAACTGAACCGGATATTTTTTCAGTCCGTCTAATTCCAAAATATTCCAGGAACTTGGATTTTCATAGGAGATAGTTGACCAATTTTCAAAATCTGAATTTGGTAGGTTTTGGAAAGAACCCGGAAACGATATTTTATCAATATATAAAGTACTTGAATTTGGTTCTGAATTAGAAAAAGGACTTGAGTTGGTTACTTCAATAATTACGGAATCAGGAATTCCGGGGGAAGAATAATTAATCGGAAATGAAAGAGGAACAAAATTGCCTCCGCTCGATCCGGTTATATAATTCAGGTTAAATGAAAGAAGATTTCCATTTGACTTAAATGCACAAAATAAAATGGCAGAATCCCCGGGCTCAATGCTGAAATTTAAATAAGCGGAAACCGAATCGGGTTTTTCTGAAAAGGGCACTCCCCCTGTAATGGTCAAAAAATCATTTTTTTCTTCCGGGCTTCCGTAAAAAATTACCCCCGGGCGATCTAAAAAATTTGAACTGTCGGCACTAAGTTTTAATGCCGTTCCACCGTCAAAAGAAGGAACTTTTTCAATATTTCCTTCCCAGCTCCAATCGTCAGGCCGTTGAAAATTAATGCTGTCCCAAAGCTCAAAATCCCAGTTAAAAAGAAATTCGAAACCAGAATAAAAAGTGCCCGTTGAAGAATAGAAAATTCCCGAACTATTTGTAACTTTCAACCTGTAATAATAGGTTGAATTCGGAATAAAATTAAAAATGGAAGCAGAGACAGGAATATCAGATAATCCCATGAAATTTGTTGGGATGGATGTAAGCAAATTTCCCATGGCCGGAGTGGTTCCATATTCAAACTCAACCAGAGTGTTTTCCTGAATATTGTTTGGGTTTACCAGGCCATACATGGTAATTTTTTCGGGGCTAACTCCAACCAAGGGTTGTAATTGAACTTCAGGAATTGGAAGGTTTGGGGATTTGTAAATTAATATCTTTCCAAAGTTGCCAACCATTATGCCGAAATCAGGATTAATAAAATGAACACTGTTGAGGTTATTAAAATCATTAATGGTATCCGGAAGATTTAATAAATTCCAGGAATTTCCCTTATCAGTTGTCAATAGTATTGTTCCACTGTCGCCCACGGCAAATCCAGCGGAGGGAGAATGAAAACTTACCTTGTTCAGCCAGGGCCCCGGGCTATCTTTAATTATGTTCCAGGAATTCCCTCCATCATAAGTGTTAAGAATGGTTTGCATCGAACCGGATTGTTTCCGGCCGCCCGCAACAATACCGGTATCGGAATTAAAAAAATAAACAGAATTGAAATCTCTCTGGTTTACTGTGAATGGCACATTTAACGAAAACCATAAATCACCTCCATTGATGGTTTTTAAAATGGCCCCATCTTCGCCAACGGCAAACCCTGTAGAA
>JAHEZO010000035.1 GCA_023250995.1 Flavobacteriales bacterium
ATGGCTGAAAAATTTTTCGTTTTGTTTATTTCCCATGCCGTTGTCAATTAAAATCAATTTCTTGCCATCCTCAATGAGCAGGCAGCGCATAGCCCATGTGCACATGTTGTTGCTGTCGGCCGGATTAATTTTGTTCCAGATTGATTTGGGAACCACTCCAAACATGGCTCCTCCATCTAATTTGAAGAAACCGGTACTGATTGAATATACATTCATCTTAACAAAGTTACTCTTCCTATTTTATTGTATTTGTTTTCATTAATATCCGAGAATTCCATTCTGTAAACATAAACATCCTGCATTGCAAGCCGGTTATTTATTTTTCCATTCCAGGGAAGTTGGAGATTATCTGATTGAAAAACCATATCACCCCAGCGATCGAAAATCTTCATTTTGAAATTTAAAATATTTCTTCCGGAAATTGAAAAATAATCATTGGTCCCATCTCCATCCGGAGTAAAGGAATTTGGAATGTAAAATGAAAATTCAGTAATCTCAGCTCTGCAACCCGTTTCGTCTTTGCACCCAAAAGCACTCACCACCCTAAGTTTAATGTCATAATTTCCCTCTTTGGAATATGAATAACTCAAAGAGCAACCAGCGAGGGAATCTCCGTTTCCGAAATTCCAAAAACAATCATTTGAATTGGTCGAATTGCTTGTAAAAGCAATTAGGGTGCCTGTTCCGGTACTAACCGGATTAACAATACAATTGGCCATGGGCGAAGGATAAATTGAAACCACCACCGTATCCGTATCGAGGCAACTGTTTTTAATTACTTTGAGGAAATAAAGCTGATTGAAAGTAGAATCGGAGGAATTAATTTTAATAACTTTTGAAAACGAAGAATCAGTATTTGCCAGTCCGTTTGAGGGAAACCAAAAATAGGTGCAACCAGGTATGGGATTACTTCCAATGAGTGCGGAATCACCGGTGCAAAATCCAACGTCAGCTCCGGCATTTGCCAATGAATTTGAGTTTACAATTACCGTTACTGAAGCAGTATCCCTGCAACCATTTGAATCAATTCCAAGTAAATTATATTCAAAGGTGTCGGAGGGAAAAACCAAAACGCTGTCTCCCGAAGTATCACTCAAATTAACATCGGGGGACCAAACATAAATATTAGCACCTGTGGCAAATAATTTAGCTGTATCATCCTTACAGATAACCGGGTTTGCGGGCAAAATTCCAACCACAGGAATACTATTTACCAAAACTAAAATGCTGTCGGAAGAATAGCATCCCATTAAATTTCCTGTTACGGTGTAAGTGGTAGATATTACAGGATTCGCAGAAACGGAATTCCCTGCCAGGGAACTTAATCCGGCCGGAGGAGACCAGGAGTAAGTATTTGCCCCACTTGCAGTAAGAACCACCGAATCTCCAAGGCAAATTTCGGGATTGGCAGGTGCTATAGTTATTACCGGAAGATTATTCACGATAACCGTTACGCTATCCGTTCCGATGCATCCACTTGAATCAGCAGATAAAAAATAAGTGGAGGTTGATTGCGGATTTGCGAGAATACTATCACCCACAGTTGAAATTAAACCTCCTGTAGGAGACCAGTTATGGGTAATACCTCCAATGGCAATTAATTCAATGGTATCCCCTTTGCAAATAATCGGGTTTGAGGGAACAATATCCACCTGCAAATTTCCAAGAGTAATGGTTGAAAAAGCCGTGTCTTTACAACCATTGCCGGCCATTCCGATTACAGAATAGGTAGTAGTTACTGAAGGGGTTGCCGTTACCAGGGGTCCGGTGGTGGAACTTAAACCGGAGGAAGGAGACCAGGCATAACTGCTTGCACCTGATGCCTGCAGGTTTACGGGAGTGCTAATGCAAACAGATGTTATTGCGGGGGAAACCAAAACGTCAGGAGCGGTATCCACAAAAATTACCAAATCAAAACTAGTAGTTTGTGGAGGATTTCCGTTATCGGTTCCCGAAAAATGAATGATGTTGTAGCCCAAATTATTCGAACTTCCTATCAATTGAGTTTCAATAACCGCTGTATTTCCGCTGACAGAACTAACGATGGAAAATCCACCCACCCCCGGAGCTGTAGCAGAAGCAGTGGTAACCTGGTTAGATTCCGGGGATTGAAAAGAAACCGAAAGGTTTAATATTTCATTTTCGCACACTACTACCGTATCTGCCTGGCAAATACTAAAATCGGTAACAACGGGTGCAATGTTGCTTGAATTACAGGTATTAAAAATGATGGTTTGATTATCGAGCCAGTCAATGCCATCGGGATTGCCGAAAGCACCGTCAAAAGAATTTCCGGGTTTGTCGAACCGCCCGAACTGAATAAAATTAGTCCCATCACCTTTATTTGCTCCCACTGTGGCAGGCTCACCGCCAAATCCATTCACCCCATTTGAAGCATCGCCTGTGGTCCACTGCATATCTTTGTAGCAAAAAGATACATTGTTGCCATTTGGAATTATTGGATCTGTTCCATTTGAAATAATCAATTGGAACGTATTTAATTTGTCGGAATACTCATCATAATAACCTACACTATCCCATTGAACAATTAAGAAGTTCGGAGTGATTTTATAATAAACTAATTTGCTTACCAAATCCCGGGTATCCACATCGCCCCAAAAGGGAGCAACCATTGAAAAACTGGCATCGGGAAAGGGGTTGGCGGTAAATGTTTCATAGGCCGCTCCGAAAGAAATATTTCCGTTGTTGTTTATGAAAATTACATTGTAATTAGTACCGTAAAAGCAAAAACTGAAAGGGAGGGTAATAGGGTCGGTACTCCAGTCGTCATTCCTGTAATCGGGCGGAAATCCGGGGCCTCCGTTCGCACCACTTCCATCAAAAGGCACCACCTGAAATGAAGCATCTCTGTACTGCCAGCAATCGCATTGAGAACTGTTTTGGGTAAAAGATAAACAGGGAATGCAAAAAGGCAAAGTCAGAAAAAAATATTTCAGATAGGAATCCATTCTTCCGGTGGATTACAAAATTATGTTAAAAATTAACAAACCGCACCTGAAAGTGAATTTTGTCCGGTCAAGGCTTAAGGTTCTTTAGTCAAAAAAAGGATGAAAAATAACCAGTTTAAATATTTTATTTGAAACCCAATTATTCCCTCTATATCGGAATAATATTATGGTTTGACGAAAAAGCCATTTTTCAGTTTTTTTTGGACTTGACATAAGTTAGATTTACAGAAAAAAAATGAGAAATTCCATTGCCACCGAAAAAAGTTTTTCATCGGCTTTCAAAATAAAGCTGGAGAAGGATGAAATTGTAAGAGCATGGGTTAAGGATCATGCGGTGGTTGATTTGAATTCTGCGAAGAAAATAACCGAGACCCTTTTAAAAATTACTCCCGATGCCTCCCGGCCGGTAATGATCAACCTTGGGAAAATTAATTATATTACCAAAGAAGCCAGGGATTATTTTAAGGATGAAAAGAGAAAACCATCTGCTCCGTCAATTGCTTTAATTGCAAAAACGACCTTAAGCACCTTTATCGGAAATTTTTACCTCGGGCTAAACCGGCCCAAAATTCCAACCAGATTGTTTACTGATGAGACCAGCGCTATAAAATGGTTGAAAAAGTTTTTGTGAGAATGGAAAAAGAAGCCAAAATACGTTTGAAAAAAGTACTCAAGGTAATAATGGATTACGCGGCATACAATTTTGGCAATAGGGCCGCAATTGGAAAAGACCATGATATTTTGGATGCTCTTGCAGCCGGAATTAATATGCTTGGAGAGGAATTGCGTGATTCCACCATTTCATTAAAGGAAAAAGAAGCCCTTGTTAAAGAAGCCCATCACAGGGTAAAAAACAACCTGCAGATTGTTTCGAGTTTGTTGAGTTTGCAGGCCAATTTTGTAAAGGGAAGAGATGCTCGTGAAAAATTTCAGGAAAGTCTCGACCGGGTACGATCGATGGCTCTAATTCATGAAATGTTATATATTTCAAAGAATTTGGCAGAAGTTAATTTCCGGGAATACCTAGAAACACTTGTAAAATCATTGTTTACTTCCCACCAATTGAGGGAAAATATCCAGCTGAAAATTGATATTGAAATTCAACAGGAAAATTTTGATATTGATACAGCCATTCCCTGCGGACTGATTGTGAATGAAATAATTTCGAACAGTTTAAAACATGCTTTCAGTAATAAGCAACAGGGATTGGTGAGTTTAGAATTAAAAAATATCCATGAAAAAAAATATTTGCTTTCAATTTCCGATAATGGATCGGGGTTTCCAAAAAACGTCCATTTGGATTCCGATTTTTTCGGATTGCAGCTTATTCAAACTCTGGTAGAACAAATACATGGAATTATTCAATTTGAAACGGGTAAAAAAGGGACTAAATATTCAATTGTTTTCAAACTTTAAAACCAAAAAGGCAGATGTCGTCAATTTGTTTTTGTTTGCCTCTCCAATTTTCAAATACTTCCTCAATTCTAATTTTCTGGTCTTTCATTGAGAGATGTGCAAAGGAAAGAAGCATTTCTTTAAATCGCTTGGTTAGAAATTTTTTGTTTTTTGGTCCACCAAACTGATCTGCAAAGCCATCGGTGAAAAGGTAAATGCAATCTCCTTTTTCCAGGGGGATGGTGTGCAACTCAAAAGGAACCTCCTTTTCCATTTGTATTCCTACTGTTTTATTAATGGATTTAAATTCAAAAATTTCAGTTTTTCTCAAAAGAAACAAAGGCCTGTTAGCTCCCGAAAAATGCAGAATATTATCATTATCATCAACAGAAATTAATCCCATGTCCATTCCATCCTTTGTGTTTGGGTTACTTTTGCTTTTTGATAATGCCCCGGAAATTTTTTTATCCATCTGAGTAAGAATTTCTGCAGGGTTGCTTACATTTTCATCATTCACCACCTGATTGAGGATATCATTTCCTATCATGCTCATAAAGGCTCCTGGCACCCCATGGCCCGTACAATCGGCCACTGCAAAAAAATTTAAATTTTCCACCTTGGAAAACCAATAAAAATCTCCACTTACGATATCTCTGGGTTTATACAGGATAAAAGAGTCGGGAAATTTTTTTTCCAGTTCTTCATTCAGTGGAAGTATTGCCTCTTGAATGCGCTGGGCATAAATGATGCTTTCGGTGATGTCTTTGTTTTTGTTTTCAAGGATACTGTGGGCTTTTTCAATTAATTTTTTATTCTGATTAATTTTTTGATTTTGATCGGTAAGAATTTTATTCATTTTTTGCTTTTGCCTGAATGCAATGAAAATGGAAACCGCAAGTGCCAGAACCAGCGTAAAACCCGCCAATAATGCATTTTTAAATATGTTTTGTTGTTTAAAAAGGGCATCCTTTTTTTCCATTTCAATGGTTTGCAATTTTATTTCCTTTTCCTTTTTTTCAGTTTCGAATCTGGTTTGCATTTCGGTAACCTGTTCGCTTTTTTCTTTATTAAATATTGAATCTTTTACCGAAGAATACAATTTGAAATATTCAAATGCTTTTTTTAAATCTCCCTTTGATTCATAGGTATCCCTCAATCCTTCATAAGCCACCATGAGGGAGCTCTTTTCCTGAATGGCTTTTGAAATGGATTCACTTTCAAGATATGAATTAAGTGCCTGGTCAAATTTTTTCAAGGAAATGTAGCACCCTCCGGCATTGTTCAGCGTATTGGCTATTCCCTTTTGTTCCCCTAATTCCCTTTTAATTTCAAGAGCCCTTAAAATATATTTTAAGGCCTTTACCGGTTCATTATCTTCGGAGTAAACAGCCCCGATATTATTTAATGCAAAAGTCATCCCCAGCTTGTGCTTTAGCTCTTCGGCCAGTTTCAGTGTTTTGAAATAATATTCGAGGGCTTCTTCTTTTTTCCCCAGCCCTTTGTAAACAATTCCGATGTTGTTGTAAGAGCCGGCAATTAAAACTTTATCCTGCAACTTTTGGGCTATTTCGAGGCCTTTGAAATGATATTCCAGGGCTTTTTTATAATCAGCCAGCCGGATATACACATTAGCTACATTGTTATAAGCCCGAGATAAATATTTGGGCTCGTTTAATTCTTCTGCCACCCTTGTGTATTTTAGATAATAATTAAGGGCTTTTGAATAATCTGTCCAATTAAAATAAGAAATTCCAAGATTATTTAAGGCCGACATTTTTAATTTTTGGTCTTTCAATTCATCGGCAATTTCAACTACCTGTTCAAAGTTACTAATGGCTGACCCAACCAATCCCAAATCATTATTAATGTTTCCCACCTGCAACAAGGCACTTCCCTCCCCTCTTCTGAATTTAATTTGTTTGGAAAGAAATAGTCCCTTTTCGGCAAATTCAACAGCCTTTTCAAGTTCTTTTGAGGAATAATAATGTGCAATCTCCCCAAGTAAATTCACTTTGGTGCTGTCCTCCGGGGCATTTTTAAGAAGGTTAAGCATGCTATCAATATTCAGCGGATCAGGACGGGTTTGAGAGATCGCTCCCGATTGAAAAAAAATAAATAAAAGAATAAATATCAAATGATAAAGTTTATTCATCTAAGGTTTCAATTATAAATTCAGCCAGTCATTGAATGAACAATTTCAATGCAGGTTTTATTGAGATTTTTTATTGCAAGAGGAATATCCCAGTTCTCCTTATTCCTTGGTTCCACCATGTTTGAAACCGCCCTGATTTGGACGCAGGGAACTCCCTCATTTTTGCAGGCATAAAGAAATGCACAGCCTTCCATGGTTTCAATATCGGGATTGAATTTTTTAATAATTTTCTTAATGGAGGATTTATTTCCATGAACAGTATTCACCGTTATTCCCCTCACTTTTTTTAGAGCTGCAATTTTTTTATTTTTAAAAGGTAAATTTTCCTTAATTTCATCCACTCCCCACAAATTCATTTCTTTCAAAGTGAGAAACTCTTCCCCATTTTCGGCCCCCAGTTCAGAAAACCTGTCGGCCACAACATTTACTACCGAACCCATCGGGATGTTTTTTTTAAAACTTCCGGCAACACCCATATTTATTACAAAATCGTAATGGCCAGAAATTTTTTTGGCACAATGAAAGGCGGTTGCAACCATACCCACTCCGGTAAGGAGAATATCAATTTTCTGGGAATTAATAAATCCGGATTTTATTGAACCCTCTTTAATATTTTTTGCGGAAATAATTTTAATCAAGGGAGCAATTTCTTTTCCGGTGGCTGCAACAATCAGAATTTTCATGATAATTTTATTATCAAAACAAAGATTCAGAAATAAAAAAGAATTGCCACAAAAACACAAAAGCTCCGATTTCCACAAAAAAAAAATTTCTACTCCCCTACCCCTTCATTACTCATTTTTTCAAATTCCTCTCTGGAAATTATTTGCAAAATTTTTGCTTCAGGGAAAAAAAAGGAAACATAATTTTCGCTCATAACCACATGAGATTCCCACCTAACCACATCTTTGGTTAGCAAAAGGGTGCATATATCGGTGGAAGAAATAAAAGGAGAAGAAAAGGATGAATGGGTGTGATAAGAGGCAAGTGCATTTCCGGTTTGAAGAGTATCCGTTCCACCGGTTGTAACTTCAATTAAATTCTGATGAATTTTTTCGCGTGAAATTAAACGGGATTTTTCGTTAAATGTAAATTTATAATCGTTTCCAAATGGGATAAATTCTTTGTTGTGGGTGGTAGAAACCAGGAAAACCAAGGTTTCGCCATTTCTCATTAAATAAACCGGGTTAAGAACGATACCTGAATAATTGGGAAAAAATGATTTTCTTTTTTTTGCTTCCTTTTCAATCCTTCTTCTCATTTTAGAAAAAGCTTCCTCCTCTTCAGTCAATAAACGTGGCTCCCCGTCAATGATAAAATTTTCAGTATTTATGGGCAAATCAAAACGGAAGGAATATTTTATGGATGGTTTTTTTTTATTTCCCATCAGAAAAATTGTGCAAACAGAATTTTCCTTTTTATAAGTTACCGAACCAAAAATTCCTTCCAGACTAAGTTTTTCAGTAAGTATGCCGGTGGAAATTCCGGAAGCCTGCATGCACTCAAAAATTTCTATTCCTTCTTTTTTTATACTATCAGCAACAAAGGAAAGAAAACCGGAACTATCGGTTTGGGCCATGGAGAAAAATTTATTGAAACACAAAAAAGAAATAGTTGCAAGTAATCTTATTCTTAAATTCATTTTAATAATCATTTCCCGATAATAACCTTTTGAAAAAACCGGTGGTCGTCCGATTGAACAACAAGGAAATAACTGCCCGCTGGCAATTCCCTTAAATCCATTGTTACAAGGGCGTTTCCTGCAACAACCATTTTCTTCATAAATCCCACCCGTCTCCCAGTAACATCATATACCATAAACAAGAATGGTCCTTCCTTTTCGTTTTCAAAATTAATATAAAATAATCCCTCTCCGGGATTGGGATACACCAGAATTTCATTTTGAGAATTTGATTTGGATCCTTCGGCTTTAGAACGGCCGATGGTTACCGGGACTATTTTTGAAAAGGTAACTCCTCCGTCAAAATCAATTTGTTTAAGGCGATAATATGAAATTCCGGAATAGGGTGTTGAATCGGTAACCAGATAATTAATTTTTGAGCTGCTGTTACCGGCCCCTTTAATTTTGGCAACGGTTTCAAAGGATTCCAAATCCAGGCTTCTCTCCACAAAAAAGAAATCGGAATTAATTTCAGTTGCCGTGGTCCAAAACAAATCCACCCAATCACTATTCAGTTTTGCATCAAAAGAAATTAATTCAACAGGGAGTGGATTAGCCGAAGACCTGGAAGCAAAAGTGAATGGGCTGAAGGTACTTGTTGCGCTTGAGGTAATCCAACCTGCAGGAGAAGTGTTCCCGCTGTTATTTCCGGAAGTAGGGTTATCCATATCGTCCCATTTGGTTCCGTTCCAATGACCCACGGTTAAATCAGTATTGTTGAAAGCGGTAATTCCACTCAGCGTTTTATCTTCGGAGTATAAGCGGACTTTTTTATTCAGCGCAGCATCGCCTGAGTTTTTTGTAAGGTTCCAGTATTCCAGGCTGCTTACACCTTTCAAGGGACTATTTTTTGCATCGGAGCCATAACCATTATAAAAATATTCGGCAGTAAAAGCATCATTAGTGGCTGTTGTTCCGCTCCAATGAAGGAGATATAACCTGGCCCAGATGGAATTTTTCCCAATGGGGAAAAGAAAACTATATGGCCCTGCCGTTCCATCCCTGCCGATTTTTTTCATTGGGCCATTCACATAACTACCTGCAACTCCTCCTGCAGGCGAAACTGTAGCCTGATCATTTATGGTAAGCAATTTTGATGAAGAAGTATATAAAATTCCATCAGTTAAAGTCAAGGTGTTGGTTACTGTTCCTGAATTATTAAAGGTAACCCCTGTACTTCCGGTATTAGCCATGGTAAGATTATAAAATGTGGTAGCTGATGTACCACTCATGTTCTGAGCACCGCTTCCGGTAAAGCTAACTGTGCCCGCCTGAGGAGTGAAGGTTCCGTTATTAATCCATGAAGAGGTAGCACCAAGTAAATTAATGGTAGAGTTGGAGGTATATGCATCCAAGGTGCTTCCCGATTCAATGGTTAAGTCTTTTGCGATGGAAATGTTTTGCCTGATTTGTCTCGTTCCCGTTCCGGTTTTAATATTTACATAACCAAAAGGAACGGGATTTTTATCCAGGTATAAATACTTTGTGCCCGACTGATAAAAATTAAAAGTCCCTGCGTTAATACTAACCGTATTTGAAACATTTGATGTGCTGGTCATGTTCCCATAAACATTTACAATTCCATTATGTACAAAACTGCCGTAGAGATAAAAATTTCCATGAATTGTAAGTGTGTTATCGGGATCGGTATTCTGCCATAAATTGGTGGATGGATCCTGGATAATAAGATCACCTTGTATTTCGACAGGACCTACCTGAGTTACAGTAGTTCCATCTTCGGGCTGAATATCCACTCCAAATTCATTGGAAGCTCCTGTGCCTGTAATTCTAGCCCCTGTGAGTTTCAGGTCTGAATAACCGCTAAGGAGAGGGCGGTTTGTTTTTATACTTCCATAATTAATAATATCCCCTTTGAAAACTGGTACATTTAATGAATCGGCATTGCAGTAGTCAGGGCAAGTTGACAGGCAGGGAGAACATCCGGAAATTGGACATGATGAAAGACCTTCATCACTATTGCTACAAGCTTTTTTATATCCAATAAAAAATGTGCCCCCTGATTCAATGGTGGCAATCTTTACAACGGTTAATCTTCGGTTATGTGCGCTGAACGCCCCGTTTGCGTCACCCAATGTATTTGTTTTCCATCCGGTAGAAAAAACTCCGTTCTTAATGGTTAAATTATTTGCCACACGCATGGGTGTAACATAGAGGCAAAGTGTATCTGCCGAAGTAGTGCCTCTGTCAATAACCACATCATAAAAGTCGGCTGTGGAGTTTGCTGTTCCGCTAAAATACCCGTTTGCATTTATTTTTTTTATACCTGACCCTGAAAATTTCACCAGTCCTGTTCCTGAGGTGAAAGTACCTGTGTTGGTCCAGCTTCCGCTTATATCGAGGGTATGAGTGCTCATTTCAAAAGTTCCGGTATTTGCAAAAAAATCTCCGTCCAAATCGAAATTTGAAGTAAGGGTAGTTTTACCCGAGCTAATCTGAATATCTGCGTTTAATGTTCCGGCTCCCGATAAAGTTCCACCTGCATTGTTGAATCCGATATCTCTCGTACCATCGTAAACATCGGCAGCGGCAAGAGTACCATCAACGATAGTTGTGGTTCCTGCCAGATTAATAATTTTTGTTGTGGCAAGAGTAAATGTTGCACCCGTGTTCACGGTTAAATTCCCATTAAAAGTTGCCTGGGGAACCGTTGCATAAGAAGGGTTAAGCGTGTATGAGGCTCCGGTATTAAATACAACATTATTAAAGGTTGAACCGGCACTTCCGAGTATGCTTTTTCCGCTCCCGGTAAAAGTAATGGTTCCTGTACCGCTTGTAAAAGTTCCGTCATTGGTCCAGCTGCCGTTATCGGTAAAATTATGAGTTGACATTGTGAACCCTGCTCCGGTGCGAATAGTAAAGTTTCCATTAAGAGTTAAATTGGAAGTAAGCGTGGAGGTTCCCGAATAAATTCTCAAATCGGCATTGATGGTACCGCTGCTGCTAAAGTTTCCGGTAGTATTCAAATCAATGTCTCTGGTACCATCATAATTACTTGAAGAGGTAATTGTGCCGTTAAGAGTATTTGTAGTTCCATATAAATCCAAAGCCTTAGCCGAAGCAATAGTAATGGTACCGGAATTTGTAAAATTGCCCTGCGCCTGGGCAACATTATCTGGCCAGGAACTTCCGGAAGGGTTAATAGTATAGGTCGAACCTGAATTAAAAATTAAAATATTAAAGTTTGTTCCAAAGCTTCCTCCAATGGTTTTTGAAGCTCCGGTAAAAGTTACTGTTCCGGTTCCGGCTGTAAATGCTGTGGCAGCGGAATTGTTGGTCCAGTTACCGGCAGAGGTAATGTTATAACCGTTTGCATTAAGAGTTCCGGCAGTAAAAGTTAAATCCCCGTTAAGTGAAAGGTCATTATTTAATAAATATGAAGTGGCGGCAGAACGATTAAGAGTTAAATTTTTAATGGTCTTTCCTCCGAAATTGCAGTAACCGGAAAAATTGTTTGTCCCTGAAGATTGTTCATTCATTAAAGTAATTGTCCCCCCAGTGATATTAAAGGTGGCGGATGGGTTCCAATCGGCCATTTTTGCCGAAGCGCCATTATCCTGACCGCATAAATAAATATTTCCTCCAGATAAATTTATTATTGCATACTGAGTAACATTAACATTAAAACCAAGATTATTTGCCGAACCATCGCCATAATATTTTATCCACAGTTCTCCCCCACTCATGGTTAAGGTTCCTCCATTTCCAACAGTCCCTGTTACTTGAAGTTCATCCATAATAAAAACTTTTCCTCCGGATTGAATTTCAAGGGTTCCGTCCGTAATTTGAATATCATTAAATTCATTTATTGTTCCGCCTGGTAAACCTCCGCTCACTGCAGAACTTCCCACATTTAGTATTCCTCCGTTTTTTACAATTACCTTACCCCCTGAATTTATTTGAAACTGATTACTATTTGAACCACATTCATGATTAAGAGTTCCACTTATTGAAACATCCCCACTAATGTAAACAATTGATGTGCCCCCGGTCAAAGTAACACTTGCTCCGGCATCTATTGTCAGCGATTTGCATTTTCGAGTTGCGGTGGTATTGTTCACGCTTAAATTGAAAGTACTAATTGGATATCTGTTGGAACCAGCACTAACGTTTGGAATTAGGACATTTTTGGTATCATCAGGAACAAGGTTCACATCCCAATTTGATGCAGTAGTCCACTCATTGCTTGTTGTTCCAACCCATGTATAGAGTGGTGTGGGAATTGTAGAAGTCGTAAAATTTTTATTTGCCGCACACCCCGAAGTAGAACCAGATCCACAGGAAGTTGTAGCATTTACTGTCCAGTAATAAGTTGTGTTTAGAGTCAAACCATAAACTGTAACCGAAGTGGTACTTACCGTTCCATTGGTTCCCCCACTGCAACTCTGACCATTTGAAGTGCTCAAAAACCAATTGTATGTTATATTAGGCGAACCGGTACTTGCATTCCAATTTAATGTTGCACTTGTGGTTGTAATATTTGTAGTTGGTGTGCCCGGAAAAGTTGGAGTACTTGGGGTGGTACATCCCGAGGTAAAAGAAATGGCACTTGCATAAGACGATGCCGTTCCGTTGCAGGAGGTAACTGCTTTCACCGCCCAATAATAAGTTGTTCCCGGACTGAGAGATGCCTGGGTAGCATTTAACGAAGTTGTTGCTCCCCTGAAAAGATAATTTGATTCGTAGGTAACATTTGAGGCGGAACCTATGGCCCAGTAATAAGTAACCGTGGTGCTTCCGGAAGGTGAACCTGCTGCCCAGTTTAAGGTGGCCTGTGAAATGGTAATTCCGCTGGTAGATAAAGAGGCGGGAGTGCCGGGGGTTGTACAGGCGGCTGTAATATTAATTTTGTAATCTTCCGCTTCTCCATAGGAATAAGTAAGGCAGGGGTCAATAGTTAAATCCGACCAAACTGTTCGTACCCGCATGCGAGTATTCCCTACAGTAGCGCCAACCGGCAGTGTGAAAGTAATGGTGGCCGTTGAACCTGCGCCCACATTTGGCACCTCCCCAAGTTTCTCTCCTGCATCTGAAAAATCATTATCGGCATTATAATCAATCCAGGCAGCCACGGTTTGCCCTCCATAGGTACCAACAGTAACTGTAATGGTTTGAGAAGTTCCGGCCTGCAATGAAGCAGCACTGACCGAAGAATAATAATCATTGTAATAAGAGCCGGAGGTACTTCCGGTTCCGGATGGAGTATTATCTATTGTTCCCAGCTGTACCCGGTTTATTAAATCTCCGTCAGTGGTTCCGTTGGAATAATAAGGGGTGCAGCTTGAAGGGGTGGTGACACAAATGGTAAATGTTGTGGTGGCAGGAACTCCTGAAAAATAATCGTAAATCCTTATATAATATGTTGAACCATTGGTGAGGCCGCTAAGATTAATGGTTTCAATTCCTCCCACACCTGTTGCATCTGAACACCCTATGTTTGCTCCATTGCATGACCCTGACCGAACATCAATCACGGGATCAAAGCTTGCCGATCCTGTTACTGTTACAACATGGGTGACACTGGCGGTGGCAACAAATTTAAACCAGATATCGTCATTTGCTGTGCCGGTAAAAATATCACAGGTTATTGCGGCAATAGATTGTGTAGCACCTGAAACATTACCTGTGGTTGCACCTCCGCAGGAAGACCCATAAACCGTGAGAGAGGTGGCCCCGGTGCAATTATCATTTGCCGGAGCTGTGCCACTTCCGCAAGAGGAACATCTCCATACAATTGTGGTAAAAGTGGAATTGGTAACACAATTATATTGAGTAATTAAAACCCTTACCGTTCCGGTAAATGTGGCTGTCCATTGAATTTTACCTCCTGCATTCGAACCGCAATAATCATCGCTGTAACAAATATTTGCCAGGGTGGAATTGTTTAAAAGTGTAAGCTGCGCATCATAGCTGACACTTCCCCCGTCAGAGGTGCAAAGGGACCATTCATATTGTGATCCGTTTGTAACATTATAAATAGCATATTCACCTGCATAATTTAAAGTTGTTACTGTTGTCCAGGAATTTGTTGTGGAAGAAAAGGTGCCTGAAGGAAATTGAGAGCCACCGGAACAAAATCCACTGCCAAGACATTCTCCCTGCCCGTAAATTTGAGGCCAGGGAAATAAAAGCATAAAAGCTAAAAAATAAATAATATTTCCTACTTTCCTTAACATTCAAGTTTAAATTAAAGACGCATAATTTTGAAAGGAGATGCCAATATAGACTTTTTTTGGAATTAATTTTCTGCAATTTATTATTTGGTTATTAAAGGGGAAGGACTGCCGTTCAATTATGCGGCAATCTTAATCCGTAATCCTAAACTGTTGTCTTAAATTCAACATGCAATTTAAGTTAAGTTTCGGATAAGTAAATTAATTTCTTTTTTAGAAGAAAAGGGTTTGTTTTTTTTCTGGCTGCCATAGCCCTAAATCACTCAAAACATTTTCAGGGAATTTTATTTTGCAACAATTTGGAAGAATTTTTTTCATTACCAGAATCTGTTTTCTTCTTAATTTTAATCAAAAAGAATTTAATTATCTTTGCTTCTACACCAAAATAAAACGATATTGGAAAAAAAGATTTACTCAGTTATCACCGGCACCGGAAGTTTTATTCCTGAAAACATCATTAAAAATGACGATTTTCTAAAACATGTTTTTTATGATCAGGGAAAAAATGTGATTGAAACTCCCAATGCAGATCTGATAAATAAGTTTCAAAAAATTACCAACATAAACGAAAGGCGGTATGCCAATGATGATACCGTTACTTCCGACATTGCTTTCTTTGCTGCCGAAAATGCGCTGAAGTCCTCGGGAACTGATCCTGAATCATTAGATGGAATAATTGTGGCCCACAATTTTGGGGATGTTAAAAAAAATAACCGGAAATCGGATATAGTTCCAAGTCTGGCCTCGAGGGTAAAACATAAACTTGGAATAAAAAATCCCAATACCACTGCTTTTGATTTGATTTTCGGATGCCCCGGCTGGCTTCAGGGAATGATACAAGCCGATTATCAAATTGTTTCGGGCAATGCAAAAAAAATGATGGTAATTGGTGCTGAAATGCTATCGCGTGTTTCAGATCCCCACGACAGGGACAGCATGATTTATTCTGATGGGGCCGGTGCCACAATTTTAGAAAGACATGAAAGCGACAGTCCGGTTGGAATTCTATCCCACTCCTCCCGAACAGATGCAATGAACGAAGCCAGTTTGCTTGAAATGAAAGAGTCATACAGCCCCGACCACAATAGCCACGAAATTTACTTGAAAATGCAAGGGCGAAAATTATATGAGTATGCTTTAAACCATGTACCGCAATTGGTAAAAAACTGCATTGAAAAAGCAAATCTTAGTTTGGAAAAAATAAACAAGGTGCTCATTCATCAGGCCAATGAAAAAATGGATGAAGCCATTTTGCATCGCTTATTTAAGCTTTACGGTACCATAAATATTCCAAAAAACATTATGCCAATGACTATCAATAAACTTGGCAACAGTTCAGTAGCCACACTGCCTACATTACTTGATTTAATTTTGAAAGGGAAAATGCCCGGCCATAATCTTTCTTTGAACGACAATGTGGTTTTTGCTTCGGTAGGTGCAGGAATGAATATCAATGCTTTTACTTACCGGTTCAGGTAAAAAGATTCTTACCCGTTTTCAGTTTTTTCATAATTTCTTTCCTGAAAGAAAAAAAAATTATCCCACCTATTAAAGCGTAAGGGATAGCAAGCAGATATAAAATTCCGGAATTCAAACCGGTTGCAATGGAATTAGAATCCTGTGACGATTCGGCCACGGCTTTACACATGGCACATTGTGCAAAAGAATTCCCGGATCCAATTAAAACCGGAAAGAAAGAAATAATAAAAAAAAATATTAATGCCTTAATAAAACTCATTGAAATACCTGAAAGGAATTTTTTTGGAAAGCAAAAGTAGAAAAATGCCAATGGAAATCGTAAAATTAAGGGATCTGCTTTACAGAATAACTAACTGATCAATTTCCCTCTGAGGGCGGCAAGTGGAGTATGTAAGCTGTCGAGTTGGTTTTGGGTAATACCGTACTTGGAGTTAACAATCAGATTTTGAATAGGGCCGTTTATGGCTTCAAGTTCTACCAGTACCTCCTTGCAATCTTTACAATCTGTTTGAAAGAGCTCAAGAATTTTTCGCACATTCTGAAAGGTGTAAGCATTATCAAATAATGTGGTATTCATATCTGCCGTTAGTGGTTTTGATTTTAATGCCGTAACAGCAAGATAAATTGATTCCACCCAACCTCCGGCAATCATGAGGGCCATTAAATGCGACCTTTCCTGTGAGTGCATGTTTTCCTGTAAATGACGGAAGGCCTTGGTAAAAAGTTTAGTTTTATCCTCGGTTGACTCCGGTGCGGTTAATTTTTCAAGAAGTTCCTTATCAAAGGCACTTTGGATTCCTAATTTTTGGGCTATCTGCAAAATTGCGTCTGTATAAGTGCGCACATCCTGAGTTTGTTTAAATGCCGAGGCATAACTTAAGTCGGAAACGTATATCCCAAGATTAATTGCCTGTATCTTGCTGTTGTTATAATTTGAAATTTTTGAGGAGGAATTAAGAATCTGGCTGCTGTAGGAATTTTTTTCTCCCACCATTTTCTCATTCATTGAGGCTATTTGTTCCATGCCCACTCTGAAACTTCCCAATTCCCGAAGGTAATCGGCCGGAAGGCTATCGTCCCTTTTATAATCATATTGCGGTTTTTGCTCCCCGGCTTCACTGCTGCAAGAGGGCAAAAAAGGAATAACAGCTGTGGCAGTTGCCAGGCCGAAAAGGGTAAAGATTTTTTTCATAGAGTTTAATTTATTTTTTTTCTTTTGTTTCCGTGAGAGGGAAAAAGAAAAATGCTCCTTGTGTTACCTTTAAATTTTCACTAAAAGTAAAATAAATAATAATTTGAAAAAATATTTTTAGACGAAATTACCCTTTAGGGGGATAAAAACAAACCATTGGTCAATCCTTAAAGAAATCGAGCAGGGATAGGTCAATCAAATGAATGTTGGTATAATAGTAATGAAGAATTTTATCAAAAGGAATTCCCCGCTCAGCCATTTTCATGGCTCCCTCCTGACAAAGACCCACGCCATGACCATAACCGTTTCCGGTAATTAAAACTGAGTCGCTTTCAATTTTTGAAATGGAGAAGCAAGTGGAACGAAGGTCGAGGTCCTTCCGCATTTCTTTAAGCGGAAGAGGAATATCGGTGTTAAGGAGGTGTGGGTTTCGGTCGGGAGGAGGAATATAGTTCAGTGCACAGGCAAGGTAAATACTATCGTTTACGGGATAATTATGCTTTTTGTCGAGATAATTTATCCAGTTGCTGAGAGGAATTTTTTTTTGCCATGAGGCATGTGGTTGTGCTGTGCAAAAAGTATCGCAAACGGATTTCAGATAGGGAAGCGAATATTTCCATACATCCTCGGCATTAACGGTTTGACCACCGCAATTGGAATGAAAAGCCGCAGTAATAATGTTTATATCGCTATCTACAATTACCAAACCTTTTGTTTCTTCGGTGGCTTTGGTAATTTCGGGGTTTATCCTGTTTTTACTGTAGTAAACCTGGCAATGCGTACCGTCACAAAGGTGAAACCCTTCCTCTGCATGTTTTCGCAAATTGCTAAGGGCATAGGTTCGGCAAATGATTGATTGCACTTTATAATATTCTAAATTTTGTTTTGTTCCCGCCTCAGATTCCACCACCCCTGAAATATAATCTTCAATGTTAACATGGTTTATTATTTTAATTTTTTTACCATAAACGGAAAGGGAAAGGTTTCCAAAATAAACTCTTTCTTCGGTATTGGGAATAAGTGATTTAATTTTAAATGTTCCTGCTCCTTGTTTCCGTATCACTTTTAAACGGGTGAATTTGCCTAGGGTTTGGTTTAAGGTTTTTACATAAATCAAATTATCTTCCGAAATAATCTGAATTGCATCCTTGGGTTCCAGCTGGTAAATAAACTTATCATCTCCCTTCACCTCGTATCCTCCGTCAAACGGGCTAATGATTACTGAAGATGGTTTTGAATCGTTGTAAATAGAAATATTTACTGTGTTGGTGGCTGAGAAAAGGGAAATAGGCAAAAAAAGAAGGGAAAAAAAATTAAAAGCAAAATATAAAAAAATTTTCATTTTCTCTTTAATAACCGGCTTGTTTAAAAATTGAACGCAAAACCCTTATCAGAATAAAACCAATCCCATATTCTGGCAAAAATACTTTATGAAGGCTGCTTCCTACCCTTCCACCGAAAGAGTTTTCAACATTAAATCTGCAGTTTTAGCTGAAGCACCCGGCCCGCCTAATTTATTTTTAAGGGTTAAATAATTATCATGCATGGTTTTCCGATACAACGGGTCAGATAAAATTTTTGTTAACTCTACAGCGAGATTTCCGGAGTTAAATTTTTTCTGAATTAATTCCTTCACAATTTCTTTTCCCATAATAAGATTAACAAGAGAAATAAAACGAACCCTTACCAGATTTTTTGCAATATGATAAGATAAGAAACTTCCTTTGTAACAAACCACCTCAGGCACATTAAACAAAGCCGTTTCAAGAGTTGCGGTACCTGAGGTTACCATTGCGGCATGTGAATGTTGTAACAGTTCATACGTTTTGCCATGAAGTAAATTAACTCCGTGGCCGGCCAATTTTATATAAAAATCAAGTGGAATGCCCGGAGCTCCCGCTATTACAAACTGGTAATCTGTAAAATTCTTTGCCAGAGAGGCCATCACCGGCAACATGGTAATTATTTCCTGTTTCCTGCTTCCGGGCAATAAAGCTATCACCGGCTTTTCATTTAATTTGTTTCGGGAAGCAAACTCCTGAAAAGGTGTTTTTTCCTTAGAGAATTCCTCAATGGCATCCAATAAAGGGTGCCCGACAAAATCAACCTCAAAATTAAATTTTTGATAAAATTCCTTTTCAAACGGAAGGATTACAAACAATTTATCTACCGACTTTTTTATTTTCCAACCTCTGGATTGATTCCATGCCCAAATCTGGGGTGAGATGTAATAAAAAACTTTTATTTTTTTTGATTTGGCAAACCGGGCAATTCTTAAATTAAATCCGGGATAATCAATAAGAATCAGGGCATCGGGATTAAAACGGAGGACGTCCTGTTTGCAAAATTTCAGATTTTTGAAAATGGTACGGATATTCAACAATACCTCTGCAAACCCCATAAAGGCAAGGTCACGGTAATGTTTTACAATTTCTCCTCCCCGGGCATTCATTAAATCTCCACCCCAACATCTGAAAATAGCATGCCTGTCGAGTTTTTTTATCTCGGCCATTAATAAGGATCCATGGAGGTCGCCTGAGGCTTCACCGGATATTATATAATACTTCACTGAAGGAAAAGAAGATTTCTGATTGAATTCAAACCTAAACTCAAAAAAATTTTAAATAAAGTACAATGGGAATATAACCAAAGGTAGCATACAAAATTCCGAGTGCAGCACTTCTAAAATCAAATTTTAGGAAAACGAAAAACAATACCAGGTTAAAAATTAAACAAAGGGAAAGGATTTTCGATTGCAAATCAGTCCGGGTCAAAAACATCTGAAAAAATCCGGAAAAAGATTTCACGTCACTGAACTGCATAAGGTAATAAATAAAAAATCCAATGATGGGGCCAATAATTCCACAAATTATTCCCACATAAATCTGGTTAAATTTATGTTGACTGTCGGGGTCCCCTGATTGCGTTCGAAACTGGTTTTCCATAATCAGGATGTAAATTTCATTCTTAAACAAAAAAAATTTCTTCCAAAGAAAAACCTACTACACTATTCCCATGTTGAAATATCAAATTTCCATTTTTTAAGTTTTTCGATGGCCGTGTAAGCGGTTAAATCAATTTGGGTAGGAACCACTGATACATAATTATTTTTTAATGCCCAAACATCAGTATCGTTCCCCTTATCATAATTTTTAAATTCTCCTGTAAGCCAATAATATTCCTTCCCGGAGGGATCTAACCTCTTATCGAATTTTTCCTCCCAGTTAGCAATGGCTTGCCGGCAAATTTTTATTCCCATAATTTCTTCTTCCCTTAATTTGGGGATATTAACATTGAGGCAGACATTTTTGGGAAGCTTGTTTTTTAAAATTGCCTTAATTATTTTTTTAGCCACTTTTTTTGAGGCAGAAAAATCCGCTTCAATAGAATAGTCCAGAAGAGAAAAGCCCACCGATGGAATTCCTTCCAGCACCCCTTCAATGGCAGCAGACATGGTTCCTGAATAAATTACATTTATTGAACAATTGGAGCCATGGTTGATTCCGGAAACAATTAAATCAGGCTTTCTGGGTACAATTTCATTCAGAGCTAGTTTTATGCAATCAACCGGAGTTCCGCTGCAACTGAAACCTTTTAAACCATAATTCAGTTGAACCTTATTAATTCTCAAGGTTGAATTGAGTGTGATGGCATGGCCTACACCTGATTGGGGTTTATCGGGCGCAATAACAATTATTTCGCCCAGTGTAGCTGCAACTTCCATTAAAGCTTTTATTCCAGGGGCGGTTATTCCGTCATCATTGGTAACCACTATGAGGGGAAGTTTAGGTTTCATTTCTCTCGAACTTAAATACAAAATTTTCCTGCCAAATATAGTGAATATCCATCCCTTAAAAGGTTTTCTCTGCCAAAAATTCTCTCAAATTAAAATATTTATCAAAGGCATTATATTTGTCTTTTGCCCCAGCCCAAATAATTATGATTTTATAAAAATTTTCAAAAAAAACATTTAGTTTCACC
>JAHEZO010000186.1 GCA_023250995.1 Flavobacteriales bacterium
TTTTTTATGAGGTTCGGATTCCCCAAATGGACAATAATTTTCGTATTCCTTTTAATATTTGGTTTTTTTAATATTTTTTTGGGTAATAATACCATTGAACTTTTTTTTAAAGTTTTTCTTGGACTTTTTCTCTCCTATTTATTTTACTATTATGTTATATTATTTTATAATTTTCAAGTCGAAGCATTATTTAAATTTTATTTAAAAGGGGTATATTTTGTTACACTTATCGGGTTATTTCAATTTTTTTCATTTCAATTTGGTTTTTACCAAGGATATGACTATAGTTGGCTCCTTAATAAATGGGGAATAATTCAAGGTGGAAATTTTGGAATCAGGGTAAATTCAGTATTTCCCGAACCAACACATTTTGCGGCCTTTATTTCAAGTGGTTTTTTTATAGCTGTTTATGATTTGTTGAATTGGAAAACCCCTTTTTATTACAATAAAATTGAAAGTTTATTAGTAATTACAGTCTATTTATTCGCCTTTTCAGGTTTAGGTTATGTCTGTTTAATTCTAACCCTTGTCATTTTTCTTATTAATTATGGTTTCATCAGGTATTTACTAATTGCAATTCCTGTAATTTTTATTTCATATTTTTTTCTGTATAATAATATTATGGAATTTAAAAACCGTACTGACAGCACCATTGAAATTTTTTCAACCGGTAATTTTTCGGTGGGTGGAACCCATGGTTCCTCAATAATCCTTTATAACAACTTTCACATAACATTCGAAAATTTTAAATCGAATTTCTTTTTTGGAACTGGCCTGGGATCACATCCTGTTGCTGCTGAGAAATATTCCCTGACTAAGAGTATTAGCACTTACGGTTTTCAATTAAACTATGCAGATGCCAATTCTATGTTTTTGCGGTTACTATCCGAAACCGGATTATTTGGGACCATAATTTTTCTTTGGGTTTTATTCAAATGTTACATCAGGAAGCAACCAAACAATCCTGATTCAAATCATTGGTTAATTTCCAATGCCCTTTTTGTATTAATTCTACTCAATCTTTTCAGGCAAGGCCATTATTTTTTAAATGGATTTCCATTTTACATCTGGCTTTATTATTTTAATTATTTAAACTACAAAAAAACACAAGCTATTTTGCCAAAAAAAATTGGGTTTTAAGAACTTAATTTCAAATAATAATTTCTTTAATAAAAACAATTTTCGAATTTTTTTTTAAAAAATTGCGGCAAGTAAATGTTTCTTTTAAATTTGCTGCCGATTTAATTTTATCTGTTTAAAATCATACTTCAAAATGATTAATGTCATCACGAAAAAACATTGGTTTTTGAGGATTTTTCCCTCTGCATTTCTTATTATTTCTTTATATTTTATCCCTGTTTCATTTCTCAGGGCTCAGCCGGACGGTGCAAAATTATTTAAAGCCAACTGCTCTTCCTGCCATCGCGTGGATGAAAAAAAACTTACCGGCCCCGGGTTAAAAGGTGTTTTCGAAAGAGTCCCAAATCAGGAGTGGCTTTATTCTTGGATAAAGAACTCGAGCAAGGTAATTGCCTCCGGAGATGCGTATGCGACAAAAATTTTTGAGGACAACGGGAAAGTTACCATGACCCCTCAGGAACACCTTTCTAAGGAGCAAATTGATGCAATTCTCGGCTATATAAAAAACCCTCCTGTTTCTCTCGCCAAACCCCCTGACCCAATTCCCAACCCATCATCCCATGAAAAAACCAAAGATGATAATTCAACCTTTTATTTTCTTATAATTATTTCAGCATTATTGTTTGTCACCATTTTAGTTCTTTCAAGTGTAAAGAATTCACTTCAAAATGTAGTCAATGCCAAAAAAGGTTTACCACCGGCACCTGAATTTGGATTCAGAGAATCTATTGGTTTGTGGTTCCAAAATCACAAAGTGCATACGGTTTTAATAATTTTGTTGCTTGTATTATATGGCAGCACAAAAGGGTGGTATGCACTAAAAGGAATTGGTGTTTACCAGGGATATTCTCCCGCTCAGCCAATAAAATTTTCACACAAAATACATGCTGGCCAAAATCAAATAAATTGTGTTTATTGTCACCACAGTGCCGAAAAAGGCAAAACTGCCGGAATTCCTTCAATTAATGTTTGTATGAATTGTCATAAGGGAATTTCCTCCGGTGCCACTACAGGAACCAGTGAGATTAACAAAATTTATGAAGCGGCTGGCTTTAATCCCGAAACTCAAAAATATGATAAACCTCAAAAACCGGTAAAATGGATAAGGGTACATAATCTGCCGGACTTTGCTTATTTCAACCATTCGCAACACGTAGTTGTAGGGAAACAACAATGTCAAACATGTCATGGCAAAGTAGAAGAAATGGATGTGGTTGAACAAAAATCCCCTCTCACCATGGGATGGTGCGTGGATTGCCACCGGACAACAAAAGTTGCCTCATCAGGCAATGGTTATTATGAGGAAATTCATGCCCGCATGAAATCAAAAAATGATGGAAAAGATTTTACGGTAGCTGAGAATGGAGGACTTGAATGCGGAAAATGTCATTACTGATTTAAAACAATTATCGTTTGTAAAAACAATAAATAACTGCCGTTCGGAACTTTAATTTGAATATGGAAAATAACAAAAATAACAATGACTCAAGTTTGCCTCTTATGAATGTTTCAGGAGGGACTAAAACCTACTGGCAAAGTATTGAGCACCTGAATAAAGAACCTGAATTCATTAAAAATGCCCACAATGAATTTACCCAGGAAATCCCTGTGGACGAATTTTTAGGAAACAATTCCCTCAATGATACTTCCCACTCACGAAGAGACTTTTTAAAGTTTTTAGGATTTAGTGTTTCAGCCGCAACCCTTGCAGCCTGTGAAACCCCGGTAACTAGGGCAATTCCATATGTTGTTAAACCCGAAGAAATTACACCGGGAGTACCCTCTTATTATGCATCCACGTTTAATGACGGAACGGATTATTGCAGCATCCTTGTAAAAACACGTGAAGGCAGACCAATACATATTGAAGGAAATAAATTATCCGGTATTACCAAAGGAGGGGTAAATGCCAGGGTAAACTCCTCGGTGCTGTCTTTGTATGACAGCAACAGGCTTAAAGGTCCAATGGCAAATGGTACAGATGCTGATTGGGGAAATATAGATGATGAAATAAAAGCCAAACTATCTGAAATTGCCGCAAAAGGAGGAACCATTGCTCTTCTTACAAACTCCTCTATTGGCCCTTCAACCATGGAAGCAATAAAAGAATTTTCGGCAAAATTCAACCCCGGTGCCAAGGAGGGAATGACAGTACCCTCTGAAAAACCTTCAAAAAAAGAAAAACCAAACATCAATAAAACCGAAACCCAGAATTCCTCTTCAGAAAATCTTCATGCAAATTTTAAACATGTAATCTATGATGCCGTTTCTTATTCAGGACTTATAAAAGCAAATGAATCCTCCTTTGGTCTTCCTGTTATTCCTGATTACAGATTTGATAAAGCAAAAACCATTGTCAGCATCGGAGCTGACTTTTTGGTAAACTGGCTTTCCTCCATTGAATATGCCTCACAATATGGAATGAACCGAAAACCGGGAGGGCCTTGGATGAGCAAGCATTTTCAATTTGAAACAATTTTGTCTCCCACAGGAAGTAACGCTGATGTTCGAGGGGCCATTTTACCGTCTGATTTTGGTTCAGTTGCAATTGCAATTTATAATCACATTGCTTCAAAAAGCGGTCTTGCTGAATTACCGGGTGGTAAATTGTCAGATGAAAATAATCTGAAATCTAAAGTAGAAGAAGCTGCAAATGATTTATTAAACAATAAAGCTAATTCAATTGTTGTTTGCGGGTCGAATGATGTTTCGGTTCAAACGGTTGTTAATAGTATTAATAATCTTTTGGGAAATTATTGCAATCCGGGTTTGGGTGATTCAGGAACCATAAACCTTTTTTGTCCCTTAAACCTCCGCAAAGGAAATGATATTGAAGTAGCTGAACTGGTAAAGGAAATGAACGAAGGCAAGGTGGATGCATTATTAATTTATGGTGCAAATCCTTGTTACACGATGTCTTCGTCTTTAAACTTTAATGAAGCGCTTGGAAAAGTAAAGTTAAAAATTTCATTTTCCGAAAACCTGAATGAAACAGCCGCCATGTGCGATTATGTATGCCCGGATCATAATTACCTTGAATCCTGGAATGATGCCAATCCAAAAATGGGATATTACAGCCTCACACAGCCGGTAATTCGCCCTTTGTTTAATACCCGCCAGGCTCAATCTTCACTTTTGAAATGGGCCGGGATGGATTCTGATTTTCATAAATACATCCAATCTGTTTGGGAAAAATACGGTTACCCATATCTTAAAACCAAATACTCCTCTTTTAATGAATTCTGGAATACTTCATTGAGAGAAGGCGTTTCTGAAATGGCAGTTCCCCCCAAAGATAAACTTGCTGATTTCAAAGGGGACCTAAAATCCGCAGCCGAAAAAATCAATTTAGTTGTTTCAAGCAAAAAATCTGACTCCTTCGAGTTAATTCTTTATCAGAAAACTTCAATGGGAGAGGGAAATCAGGCGAATAATCCCTGGCTTCAAGAACTTCCTGATCCTGTTACCAAGGCTGTTTGGGATAATTACATCACTATGAACCCTTCAGATATGTCCCAAATGGGTTTCAGTACTATTCTTGGGCAAAAAGAGCTGGCCGATGTTGCAAAAGTAGTTGTGGATGGGAAAGAAATTATTCTTCCGGTAATATCAGTCCCCGGTCAGAAAAAAAGAACGATTGGAATAGCTGTAGGTTATGGAAGATCTGCAGCCGGAAAAGCTGGAAATGGGGTTGGAAAAAATGCTTTCCCATTGATAAATTATTCCAATGAAAGCTTTAGCTATTTTTCCACCGGGGTTTCCGTTGAAAAATCAGGTGAAACTTTTGTTGTTGCCACAACCCAGACCCAGCATACCATGATGGGCCGGAGGATTGTGCTCGAAACAGATATTAATTCTTATAAAACAATTGATCCAAAGGATGAACACCAGGGTTGGAACAGGGAGGTTGCAGTGGTAAACTCTTACGGAAATAAAGTTAAGGCCAAGGACAGCAACTTATGGAAAGATTTCAATCACGAAATTGGACACAGATGGACCATGGCCATAGACCTGAATACCTGCATTGGCTGTGGGGCTTGTGTTACCGCATGCCATTCAGAAAATAATGTTCCTGTTGTGGGAAAGGATGAAGTGAGGAGAAACAGGGATATGCACTGGCTTAGAATTGATCGTTACTTCAGCAGTGATTCCAATAAGGAAAATAATTCCTATACCGAAATGGAAGTTCCTTCGGAATACCCAGCCGTAATTTTTCAGCCGGTAATGTGTCAGCATTGCAATCATGCTCCTTGTGAAACCGTATGCCCGGTGGCAGCCACCACTCACAGTGAAGAAGGGTTGAACCAGATGGCCTATAACCGTTGCGTTGGAACAAGATATTGTGCCAATAACTGCCCCTATAAAGTCAGAAGGTTTAACTGGTTTAATTATCCCGGCAATCCCGATTTTAAAAATGTAAACCCTGCCCAGGATGACCTTGGACGGATGGTGCTTAATCCGGATGTTGTTGTTCGTTCGAGGGGAGTGATGGAAAAATGTTCGCTTTGCGTGCAGCGAATTCAATACGGAAAATTAGATGCTAAAAAAGCAGGGAAACCCATTGAGGACGGAGCAATTCAAACAGCCTGTGCCTCTGCCTGCCCGACCCATGCCATAACCTTTGGGGATTATAACAATGAAAGTTCAATGGCCCATAAGGAGGCAAATGACTCCCGGGCTTATCATTTACTTGAGGAGGTAGGAGTTCAGCCAAATGTTTGGTATCTTACAAAAGTAAGAAACGTTAACGAAAAATTTGCTCCTCATCCGGAACATAAAATGGAAGAGAAGAAAACTGAAGAACATCATTCTTAAAATTGCTCCCGATTTATTTCGGAAAAAGAATTATTCGAAATTAGAAATATGCATAAAGACTCAAAAATTAGGGAACCGCTGATTTACGGTGTAAAATCCTATAAACAAATCAGCGATGATATTTGCCGGCCGGTGGAAGGAAAAGCCACTAAATCCTGGTATATTGCAATCACATTTACTTCCATAGTTGCCCTTTGGGGTTTGGGATTATTGATTTATACTATTGGTACGGGAATAGGAGTTTGGGGATTAAATACCACTGTGGGTTGGGCCTGGGATATTACAAATTTTGTTTGGTGGATTGGAATTGGGCATGCAGGAACCTTAATTTCTGCCGTTCTTCTTTTATTTCGGCAAAGGTGGAGAATGGGCATTAACCGTTCGGCTGAAGCAATGACCATTTTTGCAGTTATGATGGCCGGAACTTATATTCTTGCTCATATGGGTAGGACCTGGCTTGCTTACTGGGTTCTGCCTCTCCCTAATCAATTTGGTTCCTTATGGCAGAATTTTAATTCAGCTCTTATGTGGGATGTTTTTGCAATTTCTACCTATCTTACAGTTTCAATTGTTTTCTGGTATCTCGGTTTAATACCTGATTTTGCCACCATTCGGGACAGGGCTATTAAACCAATGATGAAAAAAATATACGGACTCCTTTCTTTCGGCTGGAGTGGCGATATTAAATCATGGATACGAATGGAAGAGGTTTCTCTTGTCCTGGCAGGTCTTGCCACCCCTCTGGTGTTTTCAGTTCACTCCATTGTAAGTACTGATTTTGCCACCTCTATATTGCCCGGCTGGCATACTACGATTTTCCCTCCTTACTTTGTTGCCGGAGCGGTATTCAGCGGATTTGCAATGGTTCAAACCCTCGTGCTCATTGCCCGCAAACTTTATAAACTGGAAGGTTATATCACCATTAAGCATGTGGAATACATGAACATTGTAATCATCATTACGGGTTCAATGGTTGGCATTGCCTATCTCACTGAATTATTCACGGCATGGTATTCAGGAGTAGAATATGAGCAATATGCCTTTTTAAACAGGGCAACAGGTCCTTACTGGTGGGCTTACTGGATAATGATGACATGCAACGTAATTTCCCCTCAAATTTTTTGGTTTAAAAAATTAAGAACCAGTTTAATAGTTTCTTTCATTATGGCTTTGTTTGTTAACATAGGAATGTGGTTTGAGCGGTTTGTTCTGATTGTTACCTCGCTCCACCGGGATTACCTTCCTTCCTCGTGGGAAATGTTTCATCCCACCTTTGTTGATATCGGATTTTTTGTTGGGACTCTTGGTATATTTTTTACCTTGTATTTACTTTTTGCGCGATTTTTTCCGGTTGTTGCATTAAACGAAACGAAATCAATATTAAAAACCACAGGAGCTGATTTTAAGGAATAATTAAACTTTGAATAACAAGATTTGCTAAAAAAATAATTTTTAACTCAATTCCGGCTGATTAATGAAAATCATTTATGGATTATATAACGATGATCAGGTTCTGATAAAAGGAGCCCGCCATCTTCTTTCAAAAGGGATTAGCATTCAAAACGCTTATTCCCCGTTTCCTGTTCACGGATTGGATAAGGTTATGGGTGTCAAATGGACAAGGTTAGCCATCTGTGCCTTTATTTATGGAATGACAGGTGTTTCTCTCGCCCTTTCCGGAATGTATTATTTTATGATTTATGACTGGCCCATGAATATTGGGGGGAAACCAAGTTTTACCTTTTTTGAAAACATGCTTTCTTTTGTTCCAATAACCTTTGAAATGGGTGTTTTGTGTGCTGCCCACGGGATGGTGTTAACGTTTTTATTTCGAAGCTGGATTTTTCCGGGAGCAACACCTAAAAACCCTCATCCCAAAACTACTGACGACCATTTTGCATTTGAAATTCACCAAAGCAGAAATGGAAAATTTTCGGAGGATGACATTAAAAATTTTTTGAATGAATCAGGAGCCGTTGAAGTTTGGACTAAATAAAATGCACGAGAAATAATTATGATTGCTTTATCAAAAAAACAAACTCATTAATTCCAACAT
>JAHEZO010000187.1 GCA_023250995.1 Flavobacteriales bacterium
AAATATTATCAATTATTTTTGCTTTATCTTTGGTTTGATAACTTAAAATAAAAAATTTATTAATCCTCAAAAAACAACACAATGAAAAAATCTTTCCATCTTGCAAAAAGTTTCGCTTTTTTGGTATTTTTATTCAGTCTGCTAGTGCTTACAGGTTGCGGTCCTACCGAGGAAGAAAAAGAAACCATGAGGCAGGAAGCAGGTGAAGAAGTTGACAGTATGATGAACTCACTCGAGGCAGAAATGGGAAATGACTCGGCTGCATCGGGTACAGGTACTTCGCAGGAAGAGCAGACCCAAACAAAAGAAAGCGAAGAGGCGCCCAAATAAACTAAATGATTACCATTCCAATAGTAATTGTAATAACCACAATTGCTTTTCTTACATTTACTCTTTACCGGGACCTGATGCGGCCTGTGATGATTTTTTTCATCAGTGTGGTCTTTCTTCTTGCTGCAAAAATTATAGATTCGAAGGATGTTCTTAGCGGCTTTGCCAATGAGCAAATTGTGGTGGTGCTTCTTCTGCTCATTTTAAGCGATGTTATTCAGAAAACCGGACTGCTCGATTTAGCTCTTAAAAATATTTTCACTCCATCATTGTCGTACAAAGGATTTTTGGCCCGGATGATGCCAAGTATTGCTGGCGTTTCGGCATTTGTAAACAACACACCCCTGGTTGCTATAATGATACCGCATGTTTACGGTTGGGCTAAAAAGAATAACATTTCACCCTCAAAAGTTCTCATACCTCTATCTTATGCTACCATCCTAGGCGGAACAATCACTCTGATTGGAACTTCAACCAATTTGGTGGTAAATGGATTTGTTGTTGATTCGGGGTTACCCTCATTGAAAATGTTTGATTTTGCTTTTGTAGGCATACCGGTTACGGTCATTGGAATTTTATATTTGTTTTTTATTGGGCACAGGCTTTTGCCGAACAGAAAAGATTTGCTGAGCGAGTTTTCACAAAAATCGAGAGAGTATATGGTGGAGGCCCAGGTTGCCATTCAATCGGAACATATTGGAAAATCAATAGAATTGGCAGGATTGAGAAACCTTAGAGGATTGTTTTTGACTGAAATCATCAGGGAAGAACAAAAAATTACTCCTGTTTCACCCAAGGAAATAATAAGAAAGGATGATATTTTAATTTTTGCCGGGGCCACCGAAACTATCATTGATTTGCTTAAATCATCCAAAGAATTTATTATCCCCGAACACTCCTCCATGTTCAGGAATGACGGGGCCGAAATCGTGGAGATTGTAATATCGGCCGAAAGCCCATTGATTGGCAAAACGGTCAAAGAAACAAATTTCAGAGGAAAATATGATGCGGCAGTAGTTGCGGTGAATCGTAACGGAGAACGACTTTCGGGAAAAATAGGCAAAATGAAGCTTTTTGGTGGCGACCTTCTTTTGATTGTAACCGGAAAAGATTTCCTGGCCCGTTCAGAGGAATCCCAGGATTTTTACATCATTTCAAAACTGAGGGAAATGCGGAATTTTAGTAAAACCAAGGTTTGGCTTCTTGTTGCAGGAATTGCCACAGCTTTTTTACTTCCGGCATTTGGCTTATTAACTCTTTTTCAAACCCTGCTCATGTTATTGTGCCTCATCGTATTGCTTAAAATTGTAAAACTCGGAGAGATAAAAAAAGGACTTGATATTGAACTGTTTGTAATCCTGGCCCTGTCCCTTTCCCTTGGAAAAGCAATAATAAAATCGGGAGCCGACAGTGTATTTGCAGATTCAATAATTAACCTTTTTCAACCCCTGCATTCCAACGTGGCCATCCTTTTAGGAATTTACCTCGTTACAAATATTCTGGCCATGCTGGTTACAAATAAAGCAGCGGTAGCCATTACTTTTCCAATTGCAGTGGCTACTGCTGCAAAGTTGGGACTCGACCCAAAACCCTTTATCCTTGGAGTGGCCTTTGCCGGCTGTGCCGAATTTATGACTCCTTACGGTTACCAGACCAACCTGATGGTTTATGGCCCCGGGGGATATAAATTCCGCGATTATATTAAAGTAGGTTGGGGCCTTACCCTATTGTTTATGATTACCTGTGTGAGTATTCTTGGGTATTTGTATGATTTGTTTTAATAACAGTGCTCAAATTAATTTATTCCAATAAATTTATTTGATTTTTTATTTTTTATCCATTTCTTTTAACCTTTCTTCGGCACGTATTTTATAAAAATTTTCTCTCCCCGAAATTTCTTTGAATATTTGAGCAGCTTTTTCCCTTTCGTTTTTCCCCTGGTAGGAAAGCCCCTCATACCATTTTGCTTCATCATAAAAGGCCGGGTCCTTTGCCTCAATTGTTTTTTTAAAATTTACAAGGGCCATGTCAAAATTTCCAAGGTTATAAAAAGCAATTCCCGAATAAAACAAAGCATTTAAATCGGCAGGTCTGCTCTGCATAATCAAATTAAATTTTTCCAGCGATTCCTTATATTTTCTTTTCTCAATCAAAGCAAGCCCTTCTTTTAAAACCAGGTCATATGAAATGGTGAGGGTTTGAATATCATCTCCGGCATTCAAATTTTTTTCTGATTCGGCATTTTCAAACTTTGCCGGCAAACTATAAATTGCCCCGGCCTGCGGGGAAGGGGGGGCTACTTCATAATCCACCACTTTGAGATTTTCCACATACTTCAAATCATTGGATTTGGAGAGAGCTGGCTCTTTTTTGCCTTGTGCCGGCTTTAGATTTTTTGAAAAAACACCATCTTCATTTTTGCGCTTAAAAAATCCTGCAGGTTCAACATTTTCCTGAATCACAATTTTTTCTTCCGCTGCCTTTTTGTCCTGCGAGGTAGATTTATCCATGGCACTTCTTTCAAAATCATTTTCTGGTTTTAACTGTTCCGGTTCTGCGGTTGAATGGATTTGGGCCACTTCCTCAGGACTTGAAGCAGGAGCAGATTCCCTCGTAATTTCATTTTTTTCTGAGGTTTTATCATTATCTGCAACCTCGCCTTCCGCCTTTGCCAAAACAATTGTATTAGAATTCCGTATCGCTTTATTCTCCCCCTGAAGCAGTCTATTGGTAAATTTTCCATCAGCTTTTTTACTTTCCTTTTTTTTATTAACCTCTTCTCCGCCAGTAATGTTTACTTCCGGACGGGTCCCTGTTTTTTCGGCTAATTCATTGGTTGTTTGCTTTTCTGCCTCAGCAATTTCAACCGGGCCGGTTTGAACCGGCAAAACATTTTCGGCAATTATTTTCTTTTCGGGAAGGCCATCCCCTTTAAAAATAAAATAAAAAGTAATAAATGCCACTCCTGTAAAAGATGCTGCGAGGAGAAAAATTTTCCAATAGTTCCCTGAGGTGCTACCTCCTTTTAAAACAAGATTTCTTACTTCTTCCCTGATATCATTTAAATCTTTTTTCCCTGAAATTATTGCAAATCCTTCCATGGCCTCCGAACATAATTCACATTCCAACAGGTGCTTTTCAACCATGTGCCTTTCCCCGGGGGAAAGGGATTTCGCTCCATAATTATTTAATTGCTCTTCGGTGAGACAACCGGTGGACCCGAAAATTTTATTGTGCAAAGGCTGCTCCATAATGATTGGTTAAAATAATTTTAATATTCCTTTTCCCATTTTGTATAAAGCTTTTCACCTGGTTCATGTCGAACCCGGTAATGGAGGAAATTTCGTTATAACATTTTTCCCTGAAGTAAAATAACTCAATGCAAGTGCGCTGTTCTTCATTTAGCATTTTTATTGCTTCTTCTAAAAAATTAAGTTTTTGTTCCTTTTCTTCCTGGGGAATATTCGATTGCTGAAAGTCTGAAATTCCGATTCCCCAGCTAAAGTCATCTTCTTTTTTTTGCATGGCTTTTTGCTCCCGCAACATCATCAGACAATAATTCCTCGCCACCATGTAAAGCCAGGATTTAAAACTTTTCACCTCATGGGTTTTTAAATCAATTAAAAGTTTTTCAAAAATTTCAAGAACGGCATCCTTGCTTTCGTCCCGGTCTTTTAAATATTTTATGCAAAGCCCGTATACCAGGTGAGAATAACGGTCGAATAAAGTGGCAACCAGATTATTGTTCCCCGACTGTTTGAATTGGGCAATCAGTTCGGAATCCGAAAGTTCTTTATTCTTATTTGATTTAAAAAACAACATTTTGTTTATCAGGCTTTTTAGTGCAAACTGTTTTTTCTCTGGTTGTAAATTTCGAAAAAACTTTTCGTTTCAATCACAACAACACCTCCGGTTAAATCACCATACCTTGCCGGAATGCCCCCTGTATACACCGTGATTTCGCCAATGGCACATCCGGGAATGGCCAGATTCCCTTCTCTGGCTTTTACCCCATCAACAAAATATTGTACGGCATCATTTCTTGATCCTTTGAAGTAAAGGGGTTGCCCATCATCGGACTGATGAACTCCGGGAATTAAACTGGCAATCATTTCTTTTGGCATTTTATTCAATGGGCTCGATTTTAAATCGGGAGGCAAAATAACCATTTCACCGGTATTGTCGGGCTTAATGAGCCTTTCTTTATAAATAAACCGTTCGGCTTTTACCTCCAAAACATTCAACGTATTATTCCCGGACATGTAAATATTTTCCAAAATGGTAATTTTTCCGCTGGTTACTCTCACATTATCCAGAAAATATTTTTTCATTCCGATATAGGATACGTTCAAATCATAATATCCGGGCGATAAAGGTTTAAGAGTAAACCTCCCGTCCAAATCAGTGGTAGTTCCAATAAGTGAATTCCCTGTCCCAACCCAAACGTTTGCACTGTAAAGTGGCTCCTTTGTTAAAGAGTCAAGAATTTTTCCTTTTATTTCTCCGTTATTTTGGGTAAAGGATAAGAAAGGTAAAAAGACAACAAACAGGAGTTTTATAGAGTAATTCATATGAATTTTTAATTGAGATGAAATACCGGGCAAAATTCCATAAATAAATTTTTCGTGAACTTGATTTTTCAATATCCATTTTCCTTGCATCTTTGCACCTGCAAAAAATTTCAATGAAAAAACAACTCCTTTTTATTTCCATTGTTTTCCTGTTTTTATTCAGGATTGATTTTTTGTTTTCCCAAAATTTACTTCAAACCATCCGGGGGAAAATAACTGATAAGCAAAGTAAAATTCCCCTTCCGGGTGCAAATGTGGTGCTTCTTACTGATAGTACGCAACCATTTACAGGAGTTGCTGCTGATTTGGATGGAAATTTCAGAATACCCAATGTGAAAATTGGCCGCGTGGGAGTTCAGATTAGCTTTATCGGGTACAATACTATTACCATGAATAATCTAAGCCTGACTTCGGGCAAGGAATTGGTTTTGAATGTGGAATTAGAAGAAAAGGTTATCACAGGAAAAGAAATAGAAATTATTGCCAATAAGGAAAAGGATAAGACCAATAATGATATGACCACAGTTAGTGCAAGGGTTTTTTCGGTGGAAGAAAGCATGCGCTATGCCGGTTCAATGAACGATGTTGCCCGAATGGCCAGCAATTTTGCAGGTGCCCAGAGTGCCAATGATTCACGCAACGATATTGTGGTTAGGGGAAATTCTCCGTTGGGGGTATTATACCGCCTCGAAGGCATAGACATTCCTAACCCAAATCATTTTTCTATCTGGGGAACAAATGGAGGTCCGGTGAGCATACTGAACAACAATGTGCTTGCAAATTCCGATTTTATGACGGGAGCTTTTCCGGCTGAATATGGTAACGTTTTATCAGGGGTTTTTGACTTGAAAATGAGAAACGGGAATAGTGAAAAGCACGAATTCGTTGGGCAGGTGGGATTCAACGGTGCAGAACTTCTTTCTGAAGGACCGGTTTCAAAAAAATACAAAGTGTCGTATTTAATTTCCTACAGGTATAATAATCTGAAAATATTTCAGATGAAACCACTAAACAAAATAGTAAACCTTGGAACCAATTCTGTTCCAACCTATCAGGATGTTTCTTTCAAAATCCATTGGCAGCATAAGCATGGCACCACCTCCCTTTTTGGCATAGGAGGGAAAAGCTACATTGCTTTGCTCGACAGTGATATTGACACAAGTAACAATGTTTTCGGACAGGCAGGAGAAGATATTCTCTTTGGTTCCAACACGGGAGTTTTGGGACTTCAGCACACCCAAATACTCGGTCCGAAAATTTATGTGAAATATGTTTTTTCGGTAAACGGATCGGTGAACAAAATAATCAATGATTCACTCAGTTCGGTTGACAGGCACAATGTACCTGTATATCGCAACAATTCAATGATGGGCAGAGTTTCGTCACATCTTGTGGTAAATAAAAAATTCTCCTCCCAGCATAACATTCGGTTGGGTATTATGCACGACCGGTTTTATTTTAATGTTTCCGACAGTGCTTACCGTGCCCCCATAAACCGGTTTACGGTTTTATCCGATTTTAAAGGAGAATCCGATATGGTGAGGCCATATTTTCAATGGCAATATAGGGCAACCAATGAACTAACTTTTAATTCGGGGCTCCATTATAATTATTTTTTATTGAATAAATCCAATTCTCTTGAACCAAGGGCAGGAATGAAATATCAGTTAAGTCCGCTAAATGCCATTAACTTCGGATATGGTTTTCACAGCCAGATTCAACCCATTACCGTTTACTTTGAACAGAGAATGAAACCCGATAGCAGCGGATATGTAATACCCAACAGGAATATCGGTATGACCAAAAGTCATCATATTGTAATAGGTTACGACAGGGCAATAGCCGAAAACACAAGATTTAAAACTGAGGCTTACTATCAGTATGTTTTTAATGCCCCGGTGGATAGGGCTATTAACTATTTTTCAATGCTGAATGAGGGAGCGGGAAATGGGGTTGATTTTCCCGATACCTTGCAAAATAAAGGCACGGGGAAAAATTACGGACTTGAATTTACCATGGAGCGGTTTCTCTATCACGGACTTTATTACCTTTTTACCTTATCACTGTATGAATCAAAATATAAGGGAAGCGATGGTATTGAACACAACACTTCGTTTAATGGAAATTATGTTTTCAATGCGCTTGCAGGAAAAGAATTTTTGCTTTTCAAAAACAAAGATGAAAGCCGGAAAACAAAGCAGGTTATTTTAAACACTGATGTCCATTTTTCATTCATCGGTGGAAAATACCGAACCCCTATTGATCTCGAAAAGTCAAAATTGGCGGGAAGGGAAATGTATGATGAAACAAAAATATTTGCAACAAAATATCCCGACTATCTGCGTTTTGATATTACCATTGGAATAAAACTGAATGGAAAAAAAACAACGCAGGATTTTTCGATATATGCCCAAAACGCCACCAACCGCAAAAATGTTTTTCAGCAAAACTATAACCGCGATAAAAAGGAAATTGAAACCACGTATCAGATCGGGTTGCTTCCGGTGATACAATACCGCATTGAGTTTTAAAAAAAAAGTTTGAGTACCTTTACAAAATAAAATATTTATTTTATGAGCAATTTTACAAAAAAGGAAAGAATCATAAATTTTCGACTAAAATAAGTGAATTAAAAAGTCAACTTGATGATAGGAGTTTACTTTGACGTTGCCTTTAAAAGGGCTTTTAATAAAAGAATCGGCAATCAAAAAAATCTTGAAAACAAGTTCTGGGAAAGATTAGAATTGTTTATTAAAGATCCTTTCAACCCCCAACTCAAAACCCATAAACTTTCCGGAAAACTAAAAGGTCTTCATTCTTTTTCAATTGATTATGATTGCCGGGTAATTTTCTATTTCAAACCCGTTGTCAAAGCCATTATACGAACTCACCAAGAAGTTTTTTGATCTCCATTAAAATTAAATCCCTCAAATCCGATAAATTTTTCTTTTAACTTAATTTGCCCGAATATTAATTTTATTATTGAAAGTTGCTTTTATGAAAAGAACAAAAATCAGAGAACTCCTTCAAAAACCCGAACCAGGACAAAAGGTTAAAGTAATGGGTTGGGTTCGCAC
>JAHEZO010000318.1 GCA_023250995.1 Flavobacteriales bacterium
TAAAATTGCTGATGGCTGAAACCGGAAATCAAAAACATGAATTCAGGATTTTGGGGAAAATGAATAAAAATCTTCACAATTACGGCCATATTGATATTCTTTCGCATCCTGACGCAGTAAAAGATGTATACCCAATAGCTCTCGACTGGCTGAAAAGATAATACTTTGTTAATATTTCTTTGGTAAAAAAAATACTCCTGCTCAGTTAATAAAGATATTTATGCGATAATTGCAAAAAAAAATATGTGGCAAATTATTTCCATCCCCCTCATTGCAGCCCTTATTGGTTGGGTTACCAATTGGATTGCAGTAAAAATGCTTTTCCGCCCCAGAAAGAAATTTAAATTTCTTTTTCTCGAAATCCAGGGAATATTTCCAAAACGGCAAAGTGTGCTTGCCGAAAAAATTGGAAAAATGGTGGCCGATGAATTACTATCAGCCGCAGATTTAAAAGAGAAAATGAGTAACCCCGCAAACATTTCGGTAATAACCCAGAATGTAGAATCTAAAATTGACAATTACCTGGCTACAACTTTTCCATCGAAGTTTCCGCTGATGTCGTTATTTGTGGGCTCAAAAACCAAGGGGAAACTTAAGAGCGAATTTCTGAAAGAAGTGGAAGAAGCCACCCCATTGGTAATTGAACAATATTTAAACAACATGGAAGGGACCCTTGATATCGAAAAGATTATTCGGGAAAAAGTTGCTCTCCTCTCTCCGGAAAAACTGGAAAACCTAATAAACAGCATTCTTAAAAAAGAATTCAAATTTATTGAGCTGATTGGCGGTGTTCTTGGATTCCTGATAGGACTTCTTCAGGTGTGGATGACAAGGCTCTGAATTTATTTCCGCGACCCGGAATTATTTGAATTTCCTTCTCCTGATTATCGAGTAAATGAGCATTACAAATAATCCCGCGGCCCCATATAATCCACCCACGCTAACATAAGGAATGCCATAAGAAGGACTAATCATATTCGGGGGAAAAGGAACAGTCATGGCAATGGCTGAAGCAATAAGGAGAGAGGCAATCATTAATGAAAAAGATATTCGGTTGGTTAAGCTGTCGAGCTTTTTCAAAAGGTAACCATAACCCTGGTGTTCAATTTCAACATGGAGTTTTCCTTTCCTTATTTTGCCCATTATTTCTTTTATATCCCTGGGCCATGCTGTAAGCAAATCATTTAATTGCTCTGCACGATAGGAAGCTTCGTTAAAAATGTTTTTTGCCGAAAATTGGTCCTCAATCAGTTTTTTTCCATAGGGTTTAATAAAATCATACGTGTTGAAATGGGGGTGAACCTGTTTTCCGATTCCTTCTAAAATTGCAAATGCGCGAAATATCAGAAATACACTTCCCGGTACGCTGATTTTATAATCATACATCAGCTTTTGCAGGCGGCCGGTCATTTCACCAATATTGCTTTCACTTACATCAAGGTTTGAATAATCTTCAATAATTTCATTGATATCATACTGGAAATTCCTCATATCTTCAATCTCATCCGAAATAGCAAGTTTTTTTAAATTGGAAGCCATCCTTTTGGAATCCTGCTGTGCCAGACTAATGAAAACCCCTGCAAAAGAATATTTGTCCCGGGTCATTAAGCGGCCAACCATTCCAAAATCAATGAGGCAAATTACCCCGTCCTGCCGAACAAACACATTTCCCGGGTGCGGGTCGGCATGAAAATAACCGTATTCAAAAATCTGGGTCAGGTAAATATTTATTCCGTTTTCGGCAATTTTCTTTGGTTCTAACCCCCATTCGCGAATTTGTTTAACATCATTTATCTTGCATCCTTTACAATATTCAATAACAAGCATTTTATCCGTAGAAAATTTACGATAGGCCTTAGGGATATAAAAGTTTTTGTGGTTATTATAAAAATTTCTGAATTGCTCAATATTCCTGGCCTCATTATTATAATCAAGCTCCTTGAGCATGGTGCGCTCAAAGGTTTTTATAATTTCATCGGCATTTAGTACACCCTGTTTTTTCAAATACCGGTCTGCCATATTCACACCCTCTTTCATAATGGCAATATCCCTTTCCACCTGCTCCTGAACATCCGGCCGCTGAACTTTTACTACTACTTCTTCTCCCCCTTTTAATTTTGCTCTGTGCACCTGACCAATTGAAGCAGAGGCCAAAACTGTTTCCTGAAAATCATCAAATAAATCCTCAATTTCCTTTCCTGTTTCTTTTTTAATAATTTCTCTTACCTGACTAAAAGGAAAGGGCGGAACTCTATCCTGTAATTTTTCAAATTCGTGGATAAGTGGTTGAGGAAGCAAATCAGGGCGGATGCTTAATACCTGGGCAAATTTTACAAATGTTGGCCCAAGCTCTTCCGCAATCATGCGGATTCGCTCCCACCGGGTATATTCAAAAACCGGTTTTTCTCCTCTAACCCAGGTAAGTCTTTTGCTTTCGGGGACAAATTTTCTCAGAGGAGAATTGGTTACTACATCTTCAAACCCATATTTTGCCAATACACCTAAAATTTCCCGAAGCCTGCACAAAGTCCCGGCGCGGATCGGGGTCGCGCAGCACCACCTCGCCGCCTTTGATGGCCTGAGACAGGATCGTCGGCAGCAGCATGTCGCCTTCCTGTCCGGGTCCGTAGGCATTGAAAATC
>JAHEZO010000188.1:0-5552 GCA_023250995.1 Flavobacteriales bacterium
GTGCCGGCTATCTGGGCTATTTCATTTCTTATTAAACTGCCCGGTGTTACCGTAAAAAATAATCGCGAGTTATTAAAATACTCCATGGCTCCGCTCTCGGGCTGTGTTAGAATACTGGCGGATGAAGTAAGTTTTAAGGGGGCTGAGTTGGCGGCAGTTCCTCCTGCGGGCAGGTGAAGGCGGGCGGTGGGGAGGGTGGTGCCGATGCCCGCATTAAACGGATTTGTTTTTATTTGGGCATAAACAGCATCAAAGCTACCACAAAAAACAAAAACAAAAAGTAGAATTGTTTTTGCAGAGTTCACTGTATTGTTTTTCTTCAATTTCTTATTTTATTATAATCACCTTCTTTACCCCCACGCTCCCTTTGCCTGTTTGCAACTGATAAAAATAGGTGCCCGCAGGCAATTGCGTATTATCAAGTTCCATTTTGCCTATTGCCGATTGCCCATTGCTTATTGTAATTTTCTTAACCACCTGGCCCATTAAATTTGTAATTTCTATTTCTCCTTTGCTCTCTCCTTGGGGTAATTGGTACTCTATTGTGCTGCTATTGCCAGAGGGGTTGGGGTAGATTTTAAACTGGGCAGGGAGTTCGCCATTGTACAGCTCTAAGCCATTTCCAATAACGCTACCTGGTAAGGCGTAAATTTTTATTGTACTGTTGTACCCTGAATTGTTTACATCAACATTTGAATGTATTATCATTTTCGATCCATTGTCGGAATTAAAAATTGGACCAAACGGAACACTTCCTTTGGTGTCATAAAGTGAATTCCATCCCAATTCACATGCAGGATTACATTCGGTTTCCTCCCATAAAATACTACCATCTTCATTATAAATTTTCATCCAAGGATTTAACCCACCCATAAGAAACATATACTCAACCATTGAATCCGTATCAAACAATGCTTCTGAAATATATATTATGCCATTAAAATATTGATCTGATGCTTGGTTTGGCAAACTGATAGTTTTAAAAATTGAATGATCTAAATTATATAATACCAATTTTGGAGGTGTCAGGTCTTTGGCTTGAATTGCAACATATTTGCTGCCAGAATAATGCAATTGTATTGCGTGTAAAGGATATGGATAACCAACCGTATTAATAGGATAAGTGTGTTCAAGAGTGATGCTAGCTACAGTGGTAAAATCCTGTTTGCCTTTATTATTTGAGTAGGCTAAATAATTTTCCATTTGGCCTGTTTGGTCAGTTACTCTAAAACTTGGTGTAGTATCTAATGTACAGCAAGAATTTAATCGGTTTTCAAAATAATCTAAACGCTGGTTTAACAAACTATTATTTGTTAGGGCTAATTGTTTTATTAAAGTAAGAGAATCACGATAATCCTTTATAATAGCAAGCATGAATGCTGTTAGTTTTCTATAATCAACATCTTCCGGTACAAATAAAGAACTATCAATAATTGGAATACCCAAAGTATCCAACCTTGGTGAGCCATCTGAATAATAAAAGTGTTTGTAATTCATTATCGCAAGTTTTGGCATAACCTGATAAACTTCTTCAGCTATTAATCCGGCATCTTTTCTGTTGCCCAATGCTGGCTTATAAACAAAATCGCGAGGTTTCAGCATAAAAAAAGAATCCCGATTAAATACAAGATCTGTTATACTATCTTTTATTTGCATTGTAGATGATGGGCGAGATACTTGTCCCGTTATGGGGTCAATTTGTAAATTGCTTGAATTAGTTTGAGGCAAAACCATCCGTACTGTCCCATTCACCTCCAACCTTGCAGTAGCAACATTGTTTATCCCGTTATTTGGGCCAATTATTACTCCTGTTCCCGAGAGACGAACTGCCGCATTGCCCGTATTACCGCTTGCACTTAAAATTACATTTGGCCCGCTTATCAAATGCCCACCGGTTGTGTTTTCAATTTTTAAATACGATGGGTCTGTAATATTATTTACATCTGTGCTTAGTGCCTGCTGGCTTGTGCTGCCCACTTTATGTATAGTTGCCCTGTTGCCTCCCTCCGACCAGGCAACGCCCATGCCTGTGGTAATTATATTGTTTACTTCAATTTCTATGGCAGGCCTTAGGTTAGTTGGATTGCCAATTTGAACAGCACCCGTTAATGTTGGCCCCGGCTGATACAGTTTTGCATGTGCGCCATCCCACTGCCAGTAATTAATATCGGAGGTAAGGTAACCGTTATTATTGGCATAAGCTGTTCGGTTTGGGGGTATGGTACCGGTGCCGGCTATCTGGGCTATTTCATTTCTTATTAAACTGCCCGGTGTTACCGTAAAAAATAATCGCGAGTTATTAAAATACTCCATGGCTCCGCTCTCGGGCTGAGTTAAAATACTATTTGAAGAGGTGAATTTTAACGGGGCCGAGTTGGCTGCAGTTCCTCCTGCGGGCAGGTGAAGGCGGGCGGTGGGAAGGGTGGTGCCGATGCCTACGCTGCCACCGCTTTTGTAAATATTGTCGTTAATATTATCCGGGGGCAGCGTGGTGCCTACTTCGTACCAATCGTGGTCGGTGGTACCTCCGGAGGCAGTGGCCCATTGCCCATCCCCTCTCAAAAACTTGGTTGTGCTGCCGTCAAAATCAATTTTGTTAAATGTACCCGCATTTGCAGTATTGTTTGTAATTACCAAACTATGATTTGTTGTGGCATTTCCGCTTAAGGTTGGTATTCCTCTTACCCGGGCATTCCCATCAACATCTAAGCGCTCGGTGGGTCCTGGCGGAGAAGTGGAGGTAGCACCAATGCCAACACCACCTCCATTGGTGAGTAAAAAAATGTTTTTATTTATTTCCTGGTTATGAACCTGAAAGTTTCCTGAGTATCCTGACCCCATGGCTCCCACCAATATGCCGGTTGAGTTAGTAATGTTGGAAAATTTAATTAAGGAGGGGGCATTGTTGCTCGAAATAATATGCAATCTTTCGGCAGGGGGAAAATAGGTGCTTCCTGCCCCAATTCCAATTTTAATATCACCTCCTCCTGCCGCATTTGAATTTAAAAAATTTAATGCCCCGTTATCCGTTCCAATAATATCCTGAGTTGTTATTCCACCCACAACAGAACTATTTATAGAAATAGAATTTGCTCCTATATGCAGGGGTCCTAAAATTCGCACAGAGTCCTCCATCCGCACATAAGTTTTAATAGTAACACTGTCGGTAACTAATAATTTTCCGCCAGTAGTATTTATACTATCGGCAGTAAGCGTACCTTTAAATGTGGTGTTGCCGTATTTGCCTACGGTAAGGCGCACGGTATCGTTGGTAATCACTTTAAAGTCGGCAGCATTGGAAAAACCGATTTTGCTTGTTGGCGTACCGTTATTATTACCATCCAATTTATAGTTGTTGCCCTGTGAAAAAACATTTTTGCCAAAAGCAAAAAAAAGCAAAAAAATGATTGTTGTTATTGGGCCAAATTTTTGCAAAAAAGAGGGGAAGAGTATTTTCATAAATTAAGTTTTATGGTGAGTATTAGCAAGTTGGAAATAATCAGTTTTACGTTAAATAAAAAAAATAGGTTATGTGGCAAGAGATAAAATATGATTGGTCATGATTTTATTGCACCTATTGCTTCATCAATTTCAATCAAAATTTTTTGCATCTGCAAATCAATATTATGTAAGGTTTGGGCTTTAATTTTTGCATTATGCCCAAGTTGTTTTCGCCTATTAATATCATTGAATAATAAAATTACTTTATCGGCCATTGCGGGTACATCCAAATATGGAACTATGAAACCAGCATCATCACCAACAAATTCGGGCATGCCGCCCGATTTTTCAAAACAAAGGGTAGGTGTTTCAAAAAAAGCGGCTTCGAGTCCAACCAACCCAAAAGGCTCCTCTCTCGACATTAAGGTAAAAACATCAAAAACACTGAAGTAGCGGTGGGGATTTTCTTTGTTTCCAATAAACAATACTCTTTCTTTCAAATCAGAAAGTTTAACATCCATTTCCAAATGCCCGGTAATTTCGGGATTTCCCTCCCCCATCCAAACAAAAAATATTTTCTCATCAGGCAACCGGTTTAAAATTATTTTAGCAAGGAGCAAAAACAAATCGGGTCCTTTGCGCCAAATAAGACCTCCGGCCGAACCAATGATAAATGAGTTTTCGGGAATACCAAGTTCGGCATAAATATTTTTTTTTTGTAAACCGGGTTCGATGGAAGGAGGTAAAATAAAATTTTGAATTACCTTAACCTTACCGGCATTTACATTAAATTCTTTTACTAAATTATTGCTGCAAGCCTGGCTTATGGTAATAAATTTTAAAGAAACCCTATCAAAATATTGAACCAGGTGTTTTCCGCCAAAAATGTTAATCGTATCAGTTAATTCCCTTACATGTGTAATTATATTGCAATTTAAAAAGGATAAAAACTCAAGAACATTCCGGTTAACAATTGTGTTGCAATAAATAAGGCTGAATTTTTCGGAAGCTAATTTTTTTTGTAAGAAAAACCTGTGAAATCTCAGCCTTATTTTTCGAACCAGATTTGCTACAGGATTTTTGGAAAAATAAAATTTTTGGGGCAGGAACAAATGTACTTTGGCATACTTAAGATATTCTCTTTTCAGGGGGCCGTCCTCTCTAAGAATTAAATGTAATTCATAGGTTGAATTTTCGCTCAACCATTTTATTATCCAAAGTAAAGACCTGGGGGCACCGGTAAAGCTGGCGCTATGGCTTATAAAAAGAATTTTTTTATTCAATGAACTAAAATCAAATTTGAATTAGGCGAAATAATAAATTAAAAAAAATCGGGCTATTAATAATTTAAACTATCAATGTAATTTCAGAGGAGAAAGAGAAAGGTTAAAAAACTTATTGGGGAAGGTAGGAAAAACTGTTAACCGGGTTTCAAATTTTTTTCGGCAAAATACAGCGCACATAGTATTTGAAACATGGTAAAGAAACCTGTGATTTTCCTTGGGTATTCCTTCCAATATTCCGGCTATGGTAGTAAATCTTGGGGTTTCGGGGTCGTACCCGTAATCGTGCCAAACAATAATTGAATTTTCATCTTTTAACAATGAAAAAACATTTTCCGAATCTTTTTTGATGGCTTCAAAGGTGTGATCTCCATCCACAAAAATTAAATCGAATTTTTTATTCAGCTTTGAAAAATCAAAAGTAGTTGAATCGTGTCCAATGGAAGTTATGTTTTTTACTTCCTTTGAAAAAATTCCATGCACTCGAATAAACTCTTCTCCCATTTTTTTTTCCCGCATTTCCATAGGAGAGAGTGACAAGGAGTAACATTCATGGGCCACCTGAGCAACATTTACCAAACTTTCTCCCCTCCAGCTTCCAATTTCAAGGTAGGAGCATTTATCAAATTTCCCCGCAAGAATTTTGAGCAATGCAATATCAGTTATGAGTGAGGTGCCGGATAGAAATGAATAATTGGTAACGGAAACAGTGTTGGGTCCTAAAAAATCAAACCAGTCAATAGTGGGCAATTTTTCGATGGCATATTTTTTTTTCAAAAAATTTCTTTTTTCTATTTGGTCAAACCAGGAATACGCACTTCCCAGAAA
>JAHEZO010000188.1:5562-7952 GCA_023250995.1 Flavobacteriales bacterium
AAATTGGATTTCGGATTATCGCAACTATTAAAAAAAAGATTCTTTTCATAAATAAAATTAAAGAAATATTATTATTTTTTAGGGATGCTCCAATGGCTTAAATCCCTTCCAATAAGTTTCCCAAGAGATTCGACTTCGGAATTAAATTCAATTTTTAATTTATTAATAAAACTTGCTTCAACAGGAAGAAAATTAATCTTTTTTTGATTTAAATCAAGAATTTTATAAATTAAAATTATTCTTACTTTTTTTGGCAAAATTATTCTGGCGGCATTCTTTAAAGATTTTGGTGGTGAATTAATCAGCTTTTCAATAAAACTGATACGGGTTTTAGTATTGGCATTAATTTTATTAAAAACTTCAGGCCTGAATTTGGCATCTACCTGCAGAAATTCAAGCGTTTCCCGGTAAACCTTTTCGAGATTATTAACAAAATCGTCATAAACAATTATATGAATTTTTTCACGGCCAAATACCTTAATATATTTGGCCACCTGCTCTGTTAATTTTGTTACGTTGGAATAAAAAAGGTCGTTTCTAAGCAATTGGTTTGAAGGATGAGAAAAACGGATTCGGGCTTGAAATGTTGAGCTTAAAGCTTCTTTAAAATCCGGGATCACTTCCGTTCCTGTTCTTAAACCAAGGCGGTGAAGAGAAATTAGAAGTTCAGTGGGATTCCTTAGCATAATAATAATTTTGGCTTCAGGATTAAATTTATAAATTTCCTCAGCCGAGGATTGAGCCATTAAATAAGTTGGAGTAGCCTCCCCTATGCATTTTTCACTGCCAGCTTTAGAAAACAGAGCCAGGTATTCCTCTTCTGTTTTTATTAATCCGGTCCCTTTTCTCAAATGGGGATATAATTCATTCAGTTCACTTTTGCCAAAATAATAAGCTTCTTTTATCGGGGGGATAAAAATATCCGGATGCCCCCCCAGATAATAAAACATTGCGGTGGTTCCGCACCTTGGCGCACCCACAATGAAGAAATTCGGTTTTTTGAGCTTTGTGCCAATGGGTGAAATATTTTGCACTGCCCTCCGGCCCACGATTTCAAATTTAATACCGGTGTAAGTTAGAATTTTTTGGATAAATTTTTCCCAATAATTTTCAAAACTTATTGAATAATAATTTCTTAAGCAACTTTCATTTAATTCACGTTCGTTGGCAAGAATATATTTTATTGCTTCAGGTATTTCAAGTGGATGGTTGACCAAAACCCCCATTTTTTCTTTTTCTATAAAATCCATTCCATGGCCTTTATTGCCAATCACCGGAACTCCAAATGCCAGAGAGGTCATAATTTTGCCCGATGATTTTCCGATGAAGGTTAAATTATCGTCCACTTCGCGGTACAGTCCAAAACTTGCAGTACAATATTTATGAAAAGCATTTATTTCGGTATTAGTTAAAAATTCGGTAACCCAGAAAATCCTGTCTTTAACATTTAGATGCTTTAAATGATTATACTCCCTAACTATGTTTTTATCTCCGGATTTTACTTTTAAAACCAAAACCGCCTCTTCAGGCCAAAGTGGAATTGTACAAATAATTTCGGTAGTTTGTGCTGCACTGTGGATAGTTCCGGCCATTAAAAAAATCTTTTTGCCAGAAGGAATGTTAAACCTTTTATGCCAATCAATTTCAGGCAGAGATTCTAAAGGTGAAATTAAAGGGGCATTGGGCAAAACCGAAAATGGTAATTCCCCAATTTCAGGAATTTGCTTCAACAATGGCAAAATTCTCGTTTCATCAGGAACAACAACAATGGTTGCTTTTTCAGCACTTTTTTTTTCCAAAATCTTCCAAAATTCAATGGGACGGCTATCAGGAAATTCGTCATTAACATAAATGAAAGGAGTGTTTCCGGCCGAAGAAATAATTTGCCCTAACACAGTGCCCATTGAACCGGAACCAAATACCAAATCATATTTTTTGTTTAGAAGAAACAGGTTTTTGATTCTGAAATGAAGTAATATAAAGAAATATTTAATTTTAGCAGGAAACCTGTTAAGAAAGGAATAATTAAGGAAATGAACTTTAACATTTTGAGAGAAATAACCAGACGAGCTTTCGGTATGATTTTCTTTAATAAATAAATCAACTTTTACACCGGCATTATCTAATAATTTAACAATGTTAAATAAATATGGCAAGGTAAGAAAATTAGGAAAGGAGGAAGAATTTGGGGTGGCAAAAACAAAACCGACTTTGTGCTGCTTCATTAATTATTGCTGAAATTATTCTTAAGATTCATTTGGCAGTTTTGTGAATGATTCCGGTGGGCCCAGGAGGAAAAAAAATTAATAACTAACTTTTTTGATTTCTTTTTTCCAAAAACTTTAAAATTTTATTGGCGATAATAAAATTTCCGTTGGGAGAAACATGCG
>JAHEZO010000036.1 GCA_023250995.1 Flavobacteriales bacterium
GGAGGCGGAGGCGGAAGAGTGAAAATTTTCTATTGCAAAAACAACACTTTCAGCGGAGGTGCAAATGTAAACGGGGGGTCGGCCGGAGTAGGAGGTCAATCAGGACAACAACCGGGTTCTGCCGGAACCTTTACAACAAATACTATTTCATGTGAAGCAATTAATGTTGGATTGGAACAATACTCTGTTTTTGCCGATGCCGGAAATGATACCGCTTATTGTTCGGGAATAAATCCATCCATTGGAAGTCCAAACATTTCAGGTTACACTTATAACTGGTCTCCTTCGTTCGGATTAAGCAACATTGGGATTTCAAATCCTGTTGTTTCCCTCTCAAATAGTACCTCCACACCTTTGATTACGGATTATATTCTGACTGCTGCGGCAAATGGTTGCACTGCAAAGGATACGGTTAAGGTAACGGTAAATTCCATCCCCTCCTCTAATGCCGGAATTGATTTAAGTTATTGTTCGGGATTAACTGGTGTTATTGGAACAGCGAGCACTCCCGGAAATAATTATTCATGGGCACCTCCGGGAGGATTAAGCAGCAGTACCATTTCAAATCCAACCGTAAATCTTACCAACACAAGTCTTAATCCATCCATAACAGATTTTGTTTTAACAACCACTGCGAATAATTGCAATTCAACTGATACCGTTAAGGTAACTGTTTATTCAATGCCGGTTTCAAATGCAGGAATTGATGTGGCTTATTGCTCAGGAAGTACTGTTTCCATAGGAACTTCAAATACTCCCGGTTATTCTTACCAATGGGCTCCTTCGGTTGGATTATCAAATGATACAGTTTCAAATCCCACTGTAATCATCACTAATAATGGTTCATCAAATATAGTTTCGAATTATGTTGTAACCACCTCTGCCAACGGTTGCTTTACCACAGATACTGTTATGGTAACAGTGTACCCTCTTCCCACATCATCATTTTCGGCTGTCGGTCCGGTTTGCGTTGATGAAGGGTTGGGAATTACCTACACCGGAAATGCAGATACCTCTGTTGCAACTTTTATCTGGGATTTTGACAGTGCCACCGTACTGAGCAGTTCAGGACAAACTTACCTTGTTGAGTGGGATACTTCCGGGACAAATTATGTTACTCTTACAGTAGTACAGAATGGATGTCTTTCATCCATTGTTCAGGTAGTTGTAACAGTTAATCCTCCCAATGCCAATGCCGGGCCTGATAAAACATTTTGTTCGGGAACCGGAACCACCATTGGGATTCCACCCAGTACCGGATTTGTATATTCATGGTCACCGGCCACTGGTTTAAGCAGCAGTACTTCTGCCAATCCAACATTAACTCTTGTAAATACTTCAGGAGTTCCGGTAAGTTCAGATTATGTTATCACCACCTCCTTTGCCGGATGTACAGTTGAAGATACGGTTACCGTTACAGTAAATCCGCAGCCAATTTCCAATGCAGGCCCCGATATCAATAATTTTTGCTCTGGGAGTTCAGTTCTTATCGGCACTGCAAACAACTCAAGCTACTCATATAATTGGTTGCCAACAACCGGACTTAGCAGCGGAACAGTGTCGAGCCCCTCTGTATCTTTAACAAATAATAGCTCCATTCCTCTTATAGATACATTTATAGTTACTACCACCTTTGTTGCTTATGGTTGTACCACATCAGACAGCATGGTGATTACTGTGTATCAAATTCCAACTACAACATTTTCTGCCCCCGATAGTGTTTGCATCAATGAACCTGCAAACATTGTTTATACCGGAAATGCCACCCCAAATGCCAGTTATCAATGGACTTTCGGAGGAGGAATTGCTTCTCCGGGTGCCGGGCAGGGGCCCCAATCAGTTTTCTGGGGAAGTTCGGGAACAGTAACCGTAACACTCAATGTTACCGAAATATGTCCATCGGCCGGTGCAAGTTCCTTTGATATTTTTGTGAAACCTTTTCCGATTTCAAATGCAGGGAATGATACTTCATATTGTTCGGGAACGGCAGTAAATATTGGGGCAGCAAGCACCTCCGGATACACCTATTCCTGGTCTCCTGCCGGAGGATTAAGCAGCACATCCGTTTCAAATCCCTCTGTAAACCTTACAAACAATTCCCAAGCACCTCTGATAAATGACTATGTTGTAACAACCACCCTAAATGGATGCATCTCAACAGACACTGTTGAATTAACCGTTTTCCAGATTCCCTCTTCCCCATTTACCTTGCCGGCACAAGTATGCGGAACCGGCATTGCCGGGATCACCTATACAGGCAACGCAACTACCAACGCTGTTTACACCTGGGATTTCGGGGGCGGTAACATTTTGACCGGAAACGGTGAGGGCCCCTATACTATAAACTGGTCAACCACGGGAATAAAATATATTTCTCTTTCGGTTACCGAAAATGGTTGTTCCTCCAACCAAACTTTAGATTCACTTCCCTCCTATCCGTTTCCTGTTTCAGATGCCGGAGCAGATACTTCCTTTTGCTCAGGTGCAAGCTATGTTCTTGGCAACGCCTCCACCCCGGGATATTCCTATTTGTGGAGTCCTGCAACGGGTTTAAATAATACTGCAATATCAAATCCAATGGTGAGCAACACAACAGTTAGTACCATTGATTCCACCCAATATATTGTAACCACAACATCTAATAATTGTGTTACCAGCGATACAGTATTGATTATTGTCTTTCCTTACCCTTCGGCAGTTATCAACTCTGCAGATACCGCACAGTGCCTCCAAGGCAACAGCTTTGGTTTTTCACCCAATGGAAATTATTTGCCGGCTGCAACATTCCAGTGGGATTTTACAGGTGCCGTGCCTCCGGCATCCAGTTTAAAAAACCCTTCCGGAGTGGTTTACGACACTCAAGGTATTTTCCCCGTAACTTTAACAATGGCTCAGTATGGATGTACAGGAACATTTAATACCTCTGTAACAATTTATCCCATGCCCTCTGCAACCACTGCAATAAGTGACACTGCAGGGTGTGAACCCCTTCCCGTGGATTTTTTCTCTCAACCTGATATGCCGGTAACTTTTTTATGGGATTACGGAGATTTACAAAACGATACTAACCAAAATCCATCCCATATTTATCCCACTTCAGGAACCTACCTTGTTACCCTGGTAATCCAAACCATCAATTTCTGCTCAACTTCAATTCCTGTTGGAACTATCACGGTATATCCAAAGCCCGAGGCCAATTTCACTTACACTCCCGAAACCATTACCGATTTAAATCCGGTAGTAAATTTTTATGATGAATCATCCCTGTTTACTCAATCATGGAGTTGGATATTTGGTGATGGGGCAAATTCAACCGACCAAAACCCAATTCATTCTTTTCCGGATACCGGAACCTATTTTGTTACATTAATAAACGCAACAGAATTTAATTGTAAAGACACGGTAATGGATACGGTAATTGTTTATCCCGATTACAACTTTTACGCACCAAACGCCTTTACCCCGAATAATGATGGAAAAAATGATTTTTTTATTCCCAAAGCCATTGGCATTGATGTGGCCGAATTTGAGATGTTCATTTTCGACCGTTGGGGTGATTTAATTTTTGTGACACAGAATCCTAAAAATCCATGGGATGGAAAAATTGATGGAACTCCAGTGAAAGAGGATGTTTACGTTTGGGTGGTTAATCTGAGAGATGTTTTAAAGAAACCCCACAATTACATGGGCCGTGTTACCGTGGTTCGGTAAAAATTAGTTTTTCGAGGCCACCACAAAATGTTTTTTAACCCGGTATTTGTTGTCATCCGATACAATTCTTAAAATATAAACTGATTGGGAATAAGATGATACATCCAAATCAAGATAAGTTAATCCTTTTGAGAAAAAATATTTTCCGGAAACAATAGGCCTCCCCTGAGTGTTGTAAACAGAATAATCAGCTTTCATATCTTCCGAAGTATTTACCACAAAAACAATATTTTTTACTGCAGGATTTGGCTGGGTTGAAATTATTTCTATTCCCTGAAAATTTACCGAGATTGTATTTGAAAAAGTACTCTGGCCATTGATGTCTGTTTCCTTTATCCTGTAATAGGATTTACCGGAGATTGGTTTGGTGTCAATGGCATCGTAAAATTTTTGAACCGAACTTTGCCCTGCCGCCTTTACTGTAGCAATGGAATCAAAAGAAAAAGGCGTTTCCCCTCTTAAAACTGTAAAATAATCGCTGTTAAGCTCCGAAGCTGTAACCCATTCTACCTTAACTACTGAATTATCCTGAGTAGCATTAAAATAAATCCATTCTACCGGAAGGGGATTGGCACCACCCGTTTTATTTGCAAGAGCAAACTTGCTGAAAGTGGTAAATGAAGTAGAAGTGATATTACCTGATGGATTGCTGCATCCGGGATTCGAAGCCGGACTGATATCATACCAATTCCCGTCATTATTCAGTGTTTTTGCAATTCCAAGATTGGCACAATCTGTTACACCATCATTCCCCTGGTAATAAATTTTGATTGAATTACCATCATAACCAACCCCCGTGGCTTCCGGAGTTACATTCCAATAACTGATGCCGGAAACATAAGCCAGACCTACGGGAACATTGTAATTTAAAGCGGTTGCCGAACTTGCAATGGCCTCGGCAGTATATTTTGTGGTGGTAGCAGCGTTTTGGTCAATGGTAATGTCAATCTGGTGATAATATCCGTTTTTCCCAACAGGGAAAACTTTTGTAACAGGGGTGGAAACGTTTACCGTGTGATTTAATGGGCCATCCACATAGGCACTTGCTGACCCTGCTGATGCAGAACCATTGGCTCCTATGGTAAGAATTTTTGAAGAAGTTGTTTTAAGCTTTCCGGCATTGCATGTCAAATTACCTGTAATTGTTGCGGCAACTGAGAGGGCCACTTCGTCAGCCAGTGAATAGTTGTTATTAATTTTTATCCCATCAAAAGTAAAGTTATCCGTATTGCCTGCAAGATCGGGGAATTTCTGGGAGCTGTTGGTTCCGGTAAATTCAACGGTACTACCTGAATTACCCACAATTTTACCGAATGTGGAAGGACTTGCAGCCCTCACAAAGTTTCTTCCAATTTTAAGTGTTGTTCCGCTGTTAAGCGTAATTAATTCAAATCCGGCTGCATTGGAAGAAAAAGAAATATCCCTGCCGGCTGAAAGTATCCCGGTTCCCGACAAGGTGTAATTAATGCTCATTCCACCGGTATATGATAAATTAATATCATTGGAAACCGAAAGGGTGGACGATCCACTGATGTTAATCTCACTTGCATTCCCTGAACCGGCCGTGCTCGACCAGGTCATGGATTTTCCAACCGTCATGGAAGAACCGGTTCCGGTGAGATTAAGCTGGAAGCTGCTTGATCCCCCTCCTCTTGTGAAAGTAGCATTTCCAAGAGTGGTGAGGGCCCCCCCGTTCTGAATGGTAATTATTCCATTCTGATTCTGGCCGGAATTTGTCATGGTTAATTTTCCGTTATTGGTCACTGACCCACCGCTACTGCCCTCAACAACCAATTGAGTGGCCCCGTTCTGTATGGTTAGGTAAAGGCCGGAACAGGCCTCGGCACCTGTTGCTGTTACCGTATATCCCTTTATATAGGCCGCATTTCCATTTTGAGGGTAAAATCCCGCTGCAGCACCCCCATCAGTGAATGACCAGGTTGTTCCCAAATTCCAGTTGGCATTAGCTATTGCATAATATTTTGACGAGGAGGTATTATTTACGCACAGGGTAAAAGTTCCCTGATCCCAACTATACTGGTTATCCACAGAAATATAGTAATTAGTACCAACCGCAAGAGCGGGAGTGGGGCCATACGTGAGGGCAACATTGGTGTTTCCGCATTTTAATTCAGTTAGAGCAGAGCCATTGTAAGACCATAAGGTAACCTTTCCACCATTCAGTGTGCCAAATGAACCGCCAGTTTTTGCCTGAAAAGTAACCGTATTTGTAACCGCTTTAAATTTAAACCACCGGTTATAGGTTGGAGGATTGGGGCCGCAGGAGCTTATGTATGAAGTTTGGTCGGCCGTAGCCCCTACCGTGGTGAATTCAGCATCGGATGAGCAATAACTATCCACATCGGTGATATCATTGGCACCTCCAAGAAAATCGTAGGCGGGTTGATTATTAAGGCATAATTTAAAAGAGCCATCAGTAGAGTAACTATACCGGTTATCCACCGAAATATAATAAGTGCTTCCGTTGGAAATGGATGAATAATTTATTTCAATATCAGCTGCACCGGTACAGGTACATTTTAATTCCGCAAAAGAAGAATTCCATAAAGTTAAGGCTGGCTCACCCAGGGTGCCCTCTGAACCCCCAGTGAAAAGCTGAATGTTGATAAACCCCGAAGAAGTACCGGTAAATGAAAACCACACATCATTATTAGGGCCGCTCCCGCAGGATGGGGCAGGGGTTCCTTCACTTGTAGCGCCAATGGTTGTAAATTCCGCATCATTGGAGCAAGAATTCAACAGATTGTTTACACTCAATGCCCCTGTTTTAAAATCATAGGTAGGCACATCCGATAGACAAATGGTAAAAGTGCCATCAGATGACCAGGGGTAATAATTATCAACTGAAATATAATACCATGTTCCATTTACCAGTCCGGGTTTAGAAATTTCAACATCATTTGAACCCGATCCGGAAATGCATTTTAATTCTGTAGGCCCAGAACTCCAAAGACCAACAACAGATTCGGCCAAAGTTCCCTCGGAAGCACCGGTATTTACCTGTATTTTAATAAAACCTGTTGAAGTTGCCTGAAACTTAAACCAGACATTATTATTAACGGTAGAACCACTCCATGAACAACTCAGGGCAGATTGGTCGGCAGTTGAACCGGCTGTTGTATATGCCTGATTGCCAGAACATGTATTCAATAATGAATTAATATCTGTTGCACTTCCATAAGTGTTGGATTGTGCAAACCCTTTTAATGAAATTGCAATAAAAATAAGGGGTAAAAATTTTTTCATAGGGGATTAGTTTTACTTTTTATCGGTTTTCAAAAAGTGTTTTCTTGCAAAAAACCTATTGTCATCAGAAACAATTTTAAAAACATAAAGTGATTGGGCAAGTGAAGTAATATCAATTTCAAGATTTGTTACCCCTTCAGAAAAAAGTTTCCTTTCTGATTTTACAACGGAGCCATTTATATCATAAATAGAAAAAGTAGCAAATAAATCCTCCGAAGTATTTACAAGAAACTTTACATTATTATCAGCAGGATTTGGATAAGTGCTGATAATTTCGAGGCCTTCAAAATTCACCGAAACTGTTTTAAGTATATTCGTTTGACCGTTAAAATCCGTTTGTTTCAGGCGGTAATAAGAAACTCCGGGTAAGGGATTCCCATCCAAAAAATAATATGACAACAAAGTGCTGCTGGTTCCTGAACCATTAATTGTATCAAGCAATGCAAAATTAATTCCATCGGAGGATTTTTCAAGAGTAAAATAATCGTTATTTATTTCCGTAGCGGTTTTCCATTCAAGGTTAACATTTTGTTCATTTTGATTTGCGTCAAACGAAATAAGGCTTACAGGCAATGAGACTGCTTCACCTAATTTTGTGTTTGGCTTTGTTGCCCCGCTGAGAGAGAATTTAGAAAAGGAAGTTAGGGCCGATAATGTGGTTCCATTGGGACAGGCAAGAAAACCATTATCCGTAAACGGAGAAGGAGTTCCTGTTGCCACTCCTGCATTCCCTGGTTCACCATCTTTCATTAAGAACTGTGCTTCGGTTCCGCCAACGGTTGTAACACCCGAAATATCCATTGCGCCATTTGAAAAAACAGTTATTCCGTAATTTGTAATTCCGCCTCCGGGGTTTGAAATATTCCATTGAATTGGGGAATTCAGATTAAAGCTCATTTGATCCTGATAGCTGTCGGTTCCAATTGTTCCATCCCCAAAATTAATTGTGGTGCCTGGGGGTCCGGGATGAGTTTCTAAATCGCAATAGGCAAATGATTTAACCAAAACTACATCATAAGGTTCCAAATAACCCAATAAATTTCCGGTTCCTGCATTTACTGTAATGCTTAGGCCCTGTGCCCCATATCCGGTGTAACCAACGGGAAAAGTATAAGTACCACCAACAGTACTCCAAAGCAATCTTCCGTTAACATACCTGTCGGCCCCGGAAGTTAAGCCCGTAACAGCAGATGTGGATGTATTTGTAACTGAAATGGTTTTTGTAGCTGCAACGGTAACAACTCCGCTGTTAATAGCAAAAATATTGCTTACCGAAACATCATTTGCAACACTTACCCCAGCAGCATTGTTAATGGTAAGATTATAATAAGTATAGCTATTTACATTTTGTGTCGAAGTTCCGGCATATTCCACCGTTAAATTGGTTAAGGTTTTTGTGGTAATTGTATATTGGTTATTAAAATCAGCAGTAGCGGCAGTTCTGGAAACCATTGCCTTTCCGCTTCCTGTAAGGGTTCCGGCTCCACTAATAATTACTCCTGCAGCCGGAGAAAGTATTGAACCTGCATTTAAAGTAAGATTACCAGGGGTGCTAAAATTAGTATTTACAATTACCGAGGCGGAGGTATTTGCAATAGTTAAATTACTAAAAGCTGTAGATGCACTGCCTCCGATTGTTTGGGTGGAGGTTCCATTCAGGGTAACCAGATTTGTTGCGTCACCCGAATTAAAAGTGCCATTGTTAGTCCAATCTCCCTTAACTGTAAATAAGGGATCGCCCGTTCCGAGTGAAACATTTAACGTACTGCCGGTATTCAATTCAACTTTTCCTCCAACATCAAAAGTGGGAGTGGCAGTGGTGCCCACAATATTAAAGGTACCTCCATTCATAATAAAATTTCCTGTAATAATTAAGTTTCTTGAGGAACCGCTGGTTGCCAACCGGATATAACCCGAACCGGTACTATTGATGGTAAAATCCCCTCCTATTGTTACATTACCATTGGTAAAAAGAGAAGCCGTAATCGTTTGCCCGGGTGAATCCCAAATAAGATGGTGTATGGTTCCTGTGGGAATTCTGGGTACGTTTACGGAGGTTGCTCCAATTACTTTAATAGTGGATCCGGTTCCGTAGGTGGCAAGGGGTACCGTGCCTGAACCGGGATTATTATGAATTAAGAAACTTCCGTTATTAAAAACACAAGTTGTGGCCGTGCAGGTTAGGTCACCGGTTTGATAAATTGTTCCATTTACTGTTAGATCTGTTCCCGCACCATCATTAATAGTTAAAATCACCCCTGTGTTAATTGTTATTTGACCACCGGCATCAACAGTGGCTTGATCAATTGAAATACTGCCTGCAAGGGTAACGGTATGTGTATTCCTAATGGTAATGGCCTGTTGCCCGCTGGTGGGAGTATAGGGAGCAGGATTTACCCAGGAAGAACCATCCCAGCTGGCCCATGTGTTTACATCACTCCAAAGGCCGGATTGAAAAGTTCTGAAATCATCCACCGTTTGACCAAAAAATGGAGTATGGGAAACAAATAAAAATACACCAATTAATAAAGGCAGGTAAAATTTTTTCATAAACAATAAAATTAAAGTTATCGCTTGAAAAATTTAAAAAAAAAGAGCAAGTTCAAGATTACAAAAAGGAGTAATTCTTTTAAAAAAAATGTGATGAACATGGCAAAATCGTTTGTAAACCTGTAAAAATTGAGTTTAAAACGGTATTAATTTTTTGCGGTCTTCACAAAATGTTTTCTTGAAAAATACTTATTGTCGTCTGAAACTATCCGAAAAACATAGAATGATTGGGCTAAATTGGTAATATCCACCAACAAGTTGGTAACTCCTTTTTGAAACAACAATCTTTCAGATCTGGAAATTTGCCCTTTCATATCGTAAATTGAATAAGTTGCGTAAGTATCCTGAGATGTATTTATCAAAAATTTAACTTCATTTTCTGCAGGATTTGGGTAGGTTGAAATAATTTCAAGTCCTTCGAAATTTACAGAAATCGTTTTGAGATTATTTTTAATTCCGCTATTATCAACCTGGTTTAAACGATAATATGAAATGCCGGGCATAGGATTTTTATCGGAATAATAATAATCTAATAAGGAACTGCTGTTGCCCGCCCCATCCATAGAATCTAAAAGTGAAAAGTTAATTCCATCACCAGATTTTTCCAGGATAAAATAATCATTATTTATTTCTGTGGCCGTTTCCCATTTAAGATCAACTGCGGTTTCATTTTGCACTGCATCAAATGAAATGAGTTCAACTGGTAAGGGGTGGTTGGTATTAATAGAAGCAAAAGTATGCCTGCTATAAGAGGCGGATGCAACGGAAGTAATAAAATCCGCGGCTCCGTCCGTTGCCGAGTTTCCTTTGGAGGACCACAAACCACCGGTATAATGAACTACCCTTAAATCTGAAAGAACAGACTCATCAACCCCACTATTATTCTGCCAGTACAATTTAATTTTTGAAGATGCTGAACCTGTAATTTCCCATTCCTCCACCAAACTAACATGGTCGATACCAACCTCTAAATTCGATCTGTTTAAGGGGGATGAATTAAAGGCCTCCACAGTAAAATCGGCTGCAGCGGCAGTTGTAGGAAGTATTCCGGTTTTCATATACCGGCCTCCATCACCTGTTGGAAATAGGTATTCGGCAGTATTTGCCGTGTTCCATTTTAAAGCACCATCCACATGAATGGAAGTTCCAAAAGCACCGCTTGTAGTTATTGCCGCAGTTGATGTATTTGCAATTGTGACAACTTTCCCCGAAGAAACTGAAACAATACCATTATTCAGAGCCAGAACATTGTTTACCGTAATATTGTTTGTAACATTTATCCCTGCAGTATTTGAAATGGTAAGATTATCGAAACCGGTAGCGGTTGTTCCACCTAATGATTGGGTTGAAGATCCATTAAAAGTTACAGTTCTTGGAGCGGTATAAGTAAAACTTGAATTGTTGGTCCAGTTTCCGCCCACAGAAATATTATTTGTACCAGCGGCAAAAACTGCAGTGTTATCAATTAAAATATTTCCATTTACAGTGGCCCCAAATCCAAGGGTTTTGTTTCCGGAGGAAGTACAGGAAAGATTATAATAAGTTGAGGCCGTTCCTGAATTCGGGTTAAAGATAGTTTGGGGCCCGGCAGCATTATAGTTTACGGTATTGCCGGTGTTAGATGCTGAAAAATTTGTAACGGTAATAGTGCTGCCTGAATAATTTAACGTACCCGGTGTTGGATTTCCTCCCTGAGACCAGGTTCCGGTTCCGTTCAACACTCCTGCCCCGGTGCTTGTTATTGATACATTGGAGTGATTGTTCGTAACTATGATGCCCGTAACTTTAAGCGTATCAGAAAAACTTATGCTGCCTGTTCCGGAAATCGCCTGGTTATTATTGGAAAAAAGAACGCGGGTAGCCGAAAAAGTACCTGAAACATCTACTCCCCCTCTTAAGTTAAGAGTTCCATTCCCGGAAGCAAACGTATATCCTGAAGTAACAGTAAAGGTTCCGCCCAATGGAACCGAGAGCTGGCCGGCAAATCTTACCGTGCTAATAATATTGTTTGAAATATTAAATATTCCGTTAACCGTGGTAGTTCCGGTTACCCTAAATCCGGCTCTGTCCAAAGAATTCGTTGTCCCAGCCGTAACACTACAGTTTCCCGTTACATCGAATAAGGGGAGTGCAGTATTGCCACCACTATTATTAATCGTTCCGTTATTGAGCACGAGAGTTGCAGTGGTAAGGGTGCTTGCCGGGGAACCACCCTGATTAAAATTAACAATTCCACCGTTTGCAATTGTTGTTGCCCCAGTAACGGTGATAATCAAATTATTTGCATTAAAATTTCCGGTGCAGCTGCTTCCTGTAACAGTTAAATCACCATTGATAGTGGTGGAAGCAAAAAACGTTTTTGTGCCTGAAGCACCTGAAAAAATCAGATGATGATAGGTGGTTGTTGCTGCCAGAAGACTTTGGCTTCCGGAGGACCTGTTGTAATTTACAGTGTTTCCTGCCGCTGATGCTGTTAATGTAACTCCTGTAATGCTGGCCCCTGAGTAATTCAGGGTTCCTGTAGCACCCTGAGTCCAAAATGAGGTCCCAGCTCCGCTTCCTGTAAGAGTCCCTGCTGCAACATTCGTCATGGAAACAATTGCATTATTTGTAACCGTGATGGCTCCGGAAATAGTTACTTTATTAGAAAAAGTCATGGTTGAACCATTCGAAGTGCTTAAGGGTTGGCTGTTGGTATTAAATGTGGTGGTATAAGCAGTAAAAGATCCGTCATTGGTAATTCCATTTTGGAAAATAAGGTTGGCATCATTCATAGTTACATTTGAGTTCCATGTTCCTGTTGAAGCAATGGAAACAAGGCCTGAAAATGTTTTTACTCCGTTTGGGGATCCGGAATTAAAAGTCAATGTTCCGATAATATTACTTGTACCCGAAACGTTAAAAACACCTCCTCCCAAGTAAAAATTTCCACCATTGGGAACTGAAAGGGTTGTAGCCACAGTTACGGTTCCAAAAGCACTTGCAAGACCCTCAATTGTGCCTGAATTTACAGTAAGATCTTGCATATTTATTATTTCCCCAGAATTGTCTATCTCAAGAGTTCCTCCACCGCTAATGTTGGTGCTTCCCGAAATGGTATGGGTATATGGGCCCCCGGCATAAACAGTACTTGAAGAATTAATGGTAAAATTCCCCATAACATTTGTATTGCCGGTAAAATTAAAAGTACCTGATGCTCCGGAAATTGTCAGGTGATAATAAGTGGTAGCTTTAATATTCGCACCTGCCGCAGTATAATTATAAATTACCGTATTGGAATTTGCAGTTGCATCTATGGTTGAAATTAAACAATGCCTCCCAACCGTAAGGGAGCTGTTGATTCCCTGAGTAAGTGACCCGATACCTAATAAATCCCTGATGGCCGACAAGGTTAAAGTTCCATTATTAGTATAGGTTCCGTTAATAGTCAGATTTTGCCCAAACTGGACAGGGTTTGTTCCGCTGATAGTACTCCCTGATCCTGTTAGTGTGCAAAGAGTGTTCAAATTAAAAATACCATCGTTACTAATGCTAGCGCCAAAGGTGGTAGAGGGAGCTCCCGTTGAAGTAAAATTCCCGGAATTGGACAGAGAAACATTTCCACTAAAGGTTTTGGTTCCCGTAGAGTTAGCTGAAAGGTCCAATGCCCCATTTATTGTACTGGTTCCATTCACGGTAAAAGTAATTCCGTTAATTACGGAAGCCGTTGAGGTAGATAGGACATTTAATGATCCTACGGTTAAAATTTTGGCGGCATTAGGTGCTCCCGTTACCGATGAAGTCCCGTCAAGAGTTAAAGCATTAGTTACTGTAATTGTAACAACACCAGAAAAGCTCAAGGATCCGGATCCTTGAATGGACAAGCTGTTGCATGTAGTAGTAACATCCCCTAAAACCGTAAAACCATTACAAATAACTACATCATCAGAAGGCCCCGGTGTCGAACCGGCAGCAGCCCCGCCACAACCAGCCGTTGACCAGGTGGCGGCTGTATTCCAGTTTCCGTTGTTAATTCTGGTGTAATAAGTTCCGAAGGATTGAAAACAAAGGAGAAAAAAAACAAAGAAGAAAAAACAAACGTTGGGAAAAAAATTATTTTTCATTGGTAAATAATTATTTTGGGGAATAAAAAATTACCTGAATAATATATTTATTTTGAAATTAGGATTTTTTAAGTATAAATACCGAATCTTACGAGGGGAGCCAAAATAGGTATTAACACTTACTTTTTAAACAAAAGTAAAAAAAAATACCTAAAAAAAAAGATTGTTAATAAATTTTAATGAAGAAATCAACCCAAAAGCACTTCTTTTACAAGTGTTTGGGTTCTATCGGGGCCAACAGAAACTATGGTGATGGGGGTTTCAAGTTCTTCTTCAAGAAACTTAATATAACTAAATAATTCTTCAGGCATCCCGCTGAATGAATTGGTGGAAGTAAGATCACAATTCCAACCTTTAAGCTCTTTATAAACAGGCTTAATTGAAGAAGGAGCAATGTCGTATGGAAAATTTTTTATTTTTCTTCCTTGCTGAATATAATGAGTACAAACCTTTATCAATTTAAAAATGCTCAGAACATCTGCTTTCATCATAATAAGTTGAGTTACCCCATTTAACATTACAGCATATTTAAGGGCCGGCAAATCAATCCAGCCACACCTGCGTGGGCGTCCGGTGGTGGAACCAAATTCTTTTCCTGTAATTCGCATTGCTTCACCTGTTTCATCCAACAATTCAGTAGGAAAAGGTCCGCTTCCAACCCGGGTGCAATAGGCTTTAAAAATACCAAACACCTCCCCTATTTTGTTGGGAGGAATACCAAGACCGGTGCAGGCTCCTGCGCAAATGGTACTCGAAGAAGTAACAAAAGGATAGGTTCCAAAATCTACATCCAATAGAGATCCCTGCGCACCTTCCGCTAGGACTTTTTTCCCTGATTTAAGATAATTATTTATTTCTATTTCGCTGTCAATAAACTTTAGGTTTTTTAACAATTCAATTCCTTCCATCCATAATTTTTCATCTGGCTCAGACAACGCATGCGTGGTTTCTGCCCCAAATCTTTCAAGAATTGAAATATGTTTTTCGACAAGGGTTTTATATTTTTCTATAAAATCGGGAGAGGAAATATCCCCAATCCTAAGTCCATTTCTGCCTGTTTTATCCATGTAAGCCGGACCGATTCCTTTCAGCGTTGATCCTATTTTTTTCTTTCCTTTGGATGTTTCAGAAGCAGCATCAATTAGGCGGTGGGTAGGTAAAATCAGATGGGCTTTTTTGGAGATAAATAAATTTTTTTCGGGATTAGCTCCCAGCTTTTTTAGGGAATCAATTTCTTTTTTAAAAACCACCGGATCAATAACCACCCCGTTGCCGATGATGTTAATTGCATTTTTGTGAAATATTCCTGAGGGAATGGTGTGGAGGACATGCTTGATGCCATCAAATTCCAAAGTGTGGCCGGCATTTGGGCCTCCCTGAAAACGTGCAATCACATCGTATTTAGACGTTAAAACATCAACAATTTTTCCTTTTCCTTCATCTCCCCACTGGAGACCAAGCAAGACATCGGCTTTCATTTTTCAGTTTTTAAGGCTCCTACTGCCGATTTATTGTTGTTCATCACTGTGAATACCGTATTCAGTTTTGTAATCACTAAAAGAGGTTTAATTTTTTCGGGCACATTTGAAACGATTACTTCGCCCCCCGCATTGCGGGCCTTTGTTAAAATACTTATCAGCACGTTAAGTCCATTGCTATTAATATGCAAAAGGCCGGAAAGATCAACCACAAAGCTTTTTTGATTATCGGCCACGAGATTGTCAATATCATTAAGCAATCCGGCTGCGGATGGTTTATCAAGCAGGTTCCCCTGGAGGGAAACAATGCAATGATTGTTCTTTTTATTGATTTGATGGGAGAAACTCATTGAATTTTATTTTAATTCTACAAAGATTAAAAAAATTAAGAAACAATTAGGGATGTTTAAATTTTGGGGTATGAATTTTTTTGATGCCCGGAAGTAAATCCCTGGCGTCCGGTTAAAAACAAAATTTCTGCAAAGGCAACCTCTATGAAAATACAAGTTTAAAAATTAATTTATTGTTCCTTACGGAACTTTGATTTTTGGGCGTGCTTTACTACCAATATTTTGTTCCTGACGGAACACAAACAAATTATTGCCAAAGTTAAGTTCTCTCCAACAAATCACATAAAATTAAACACTCCAATATTATTTAGCCGGATTGGTTGACCCGCCTTTTTTTTCAAAACAATTTATGCATATTCCATAAAGATTCAGCGAATGATGCATTACTTTAAATTTTAAAACCTCCCCCACGGTTGTTTTAATATTTTGAATTCTCGGGTCGCAAAATTCAACTACATTTTTACATTCGGTGCAAATAAGGTGGTCGTGCTGCCGGTTTTCAAAAGATTTTTCAAACTGAGCAAGATTTTTTCCGAACTGATGTTTGCGGATTAAATTGCAGGCGAGTAGTAATTCAACGGTGTTATAAATGGTGGCCCGGCTAATCCGGTATTTTTTATTTTTCATTGTTAAAAAAAGGGATTCAATATCGAAATGCCCGTGGGAAGAATAAATTTCTTTAAGCACCGCGAACCGCTCATCTGTTTTCCGGTGCCCATGCTGCTCTAAAAAAGCCGAAAAAACCTGCCTTGCTCTGTTACTTGTTGTTGTTATGGTATTCATTTTATTCAATTTTTTTTCTTCCGGAAAAAAATTCAGAGTGCAAAAATTTTTTTAATTTTTTGGAAAAATTAGTCATTATCTATCCTGATTACTTTTTGCACACCATCCACTTTTTGAAGATTTTTGATCAGATCGTACAAGTGGGTTGTATCCTGGACAAATACCATGATAGTGCCTTCAAAAGTGCCGTCATGACTATCAAAACTTATGGAGCGCATATTTACATTCAAATCAGTTGAAATGATTTTTGTAATCTTGTTTACTATTCCCACCTGGTCGAAGCCAATAATTTTTATGCCTGCAAGAAATGAAATCATTTCCTGGTTTACCCACCTGGCTTTTACAATCCGATAAGCGAAATTCGACATCAGCTGAACCGCATTGGGACAATTAACCCGGTGAATTTTTATTCCTTCGTTAATTGTAATAAAACCAAAAACATCATCACCGGGAATGGGGTTGCAGCAGGGAGAAAGTTTGTATTCAATGTTCTCCATGTTTTCGCCCAGCACAAGTGCATCTGATTTTCCTCTAACAGTAGTAACAATTTGCTCGAGCGATTTTTTTTCTTCTTCCTTTCCGTGAATTTTTATTTTCCCTTCCTCGGTGCTGAAGTTTTTCAGTTCTTTTAAATCAATATTTTCTTTTGCCACTCTGTAATAGAGCTCAGTTTCGCCCGAGAGTTTGTAAAAAAGAACCAACTTTTTTACGTTTGATTCATTAAAAGCAATTTTATGATTTCGCAATTTTCTTTCAAGAATCTCTTTACCATCTGCAGCAACTTTTCTTCTTTCCTCTTTTAGCAGGGATCTTATTTTGGATTTTGCCTTGGCCGTAACAACAAAATTCAGCCAATCCTCTTTGGGCTTTTGTTTTGAAGAGGTGATTATTTCAACCTGATCACCACTTTTAAGAATATGGCTAAGAGGCACCAGCTTGTTGTTTACCTTTGCACCAATACATTTTTCACCTATATGAGAATGAATATCGAAGGCAAAATCCAGCGCGGTGGAATGAATGGGAAGTGTTTTCAGATCACCTTTCGGGGTAAAAATAAAAATCTCCTCCGCAAAGAGGTTCATTTTAAATTCATCAATAAATGTAAGCGCATTTTCATCAGATGCTTCGAGCAATTCCCTTATTTTCATTATCCAGGAATCGAGTGTGTTTTCACTTGAACCGTCTTTATATTTCCAATGTGCAGCATATCCCTTTTCTGCAATTTCATCCATCCTTTTAGTGCGAATTTGAATCTCAACCCATTTTCCGGTGGGGCTCATTACGGTTGTATGAAGTGATTCGTAACCATTGGCTTTAGGAGTGGAAATCCAATCGCGCAGGCGGTCGGGATTGGGTTTGTAAAAATCTGTTACCACCGAATAAACCTGCCAGCATAGGGCCTTTTCATGTTCAGCAGGGCAATCAATAATTATCCGAACTGCAAAAACATCATACACTTCTTCGAACGTAACATTTTTCTTTTTTATTTTTTGCCAAATGGAATGAACCGATTTGGGCCTTCCTTTAATTTCGAAGGGAACAGCCATTTTGAGAAGTTCACGGTGGATGGGAAAAGAAAACCGGTTGATAAAACGTGTTCTTACGGCCTGCGTTTTTTTTAATTTCTGTTCTATCTCCTTGTAAATTTCGGGTTCGGTGTATTTTATTCCCAGATCCTCGAGTTCGGATTTAATGGCATATAGTCCCAACCGATGTGCGAGAGGCCCGTAGAGGTATAGCGTTTCTGAAGCAATTTTCAATTGCTTTTCCCTCTTCATAGAATCGAGGGTACGCATGTTATGGAGCCTGTCGGCAAGCTTTATGAGAATAACGCGCACATCATCCGAAAGGGTGAGAAGCATTTTGCGAAAATTCTCGGCTTGAAGGGAGGAGGCCTGATCAAAAACACCAGAAATTTTTGTGAGGCCGTCAATAATTTTGGCCACTTTTTTTCCAAAGATGGCTTCAACCTCCTCGAGGGTAAGGTCCGTATCTTCAACAGTATCGTGGAGAAGGGCACAAATTACGGAAGTGGTTCCAAGCCCAATTTCTTCCACACAGATTCGGGCAACGGCAAGGGGGTGATAAATGTAAGGTTCACCTGATTTTCTGCGCATATCCCTGTGGGCTTCCAGGGCAATATCAAATGCTTTCCGGATGAGGATTCTGTCTTCTTTGGTTTTCGAAAACCTCGCCTCTTTTAAGAGGCCGCGGTATTGCCTTATTACTTCCCTTCGTTCATTTTCCAGATTTATTGTTGCCGTTTCCATTGGTTGCAAAAATATACTTTAATGTTGAAAAAGTACAACGGAATTTTCACCCTTGAAAATCATTTGTGAACCCCCTTGAAAATAATACCTAAAAATAAAGTGCAAAGGGTTTTGCCAGAATTTACTGAAGAATATATTTCCTTTCGGAATCGAGTTTAACAAAAGTAAAAAACAGGAGAGTAAAAGCCCATAAAGAAGAACCTCCGTAGCTGAAAAAAGGGAGCGGAATACCAATTACGGGTGATAAACCAATAGTCATTCCAATGTTAATTGTAAGATGAAAAAATAAAATGCAAGCTACCGAATATCCATAAATACGGCTGAATTTTGAGCGCTGCCTTTCGGCCACAATAATTAAATAAACAAACAGAAAAACAAAAAGGCCGATTACAACAAAGCTTCCCAGAAAGCCCCATTCCTCCCCTACGGTACAAAAGATAAAATCGGTGCTTTGCTCAGGAACAAAATCATATTTTGTTTGAGTACCCTGCAAAAATCCTTTGCCAAAAAACCCACCCGAACCAATGGCAATTTTGCTTTGGTTAACATTATAACCGGTTCCTTTGGGATCTGAAATTACACCGAGCAATTCGTTAATCCGGTCGCGGTGATGTTGTTCTAGCAATTTGTCGAATATGTAATCAATACTCTGAATGTATCCCACTGTTAGGGAGAGGGCAACAAGAATTACCACCCAAACCCTTTTATTTCTTTTTAAAACCCAATAAACAATGGCGGCAATAATAACCAGCACAATTATGAGAACATTTTTTCCCGACAAAATAAAATCAGGTGTTATCGGAACTTCGGCTGTTTGAAAAAGAATGGCCAAAACAAAGAGGACGGCAGCATATAACCCAAGGAGTAAAATATTTCCCGAAAGGCCTTCCCTGTAAAGAATCAGGATAAAAGAAACATATACTAATGCCGAACCTACATCGGGTTGCAGCATTATAAGAAATGCCGGTGCGCCCAAAATGGAAACGGCAAGAATCCTGGTTTTAAGATTTTCCATTTTTGTATTATATGAACTAAGAAATTTGGCCATGGCCAGTGATGTGGCATATTTAGCAAATTCAGATGGTTGAATGCTGAACAATCCATTGCCAATTACAATCCATGATTTATTTCCCTTGATTTCAGTACCGAAAACAAGAACCGCTACCAGCAGCAGCAAGGAAGCACCAAAAATAAAATATGAAAAATATTCAAAGAACCTGATATCAAGCATCATTATTGTTAGGATAATAACAAAGGCCAGAAGGATCCATAACATTTGCTTTCCGTAACTCTGTGAAATATCAAAAATGCTGGAATGTTCTTCGTTGTAAGTTGCGGCATAAATATTCATCCATCCTAAAAGAACAAGCCCTATGTACACTCCCACGAGTATCCAGTCGATATGTTTTGTTATGCTTTGGTTTATGCGCATTTAGGTGGAAAATAAATTATTTCATCTTCTTTTCACTTTCACCTTAGGGCTGCCCGGATCTTTAATAAAATCAGCCTCAAGAACAAGTCTTTCTTTTGTAGTATCCGTAACGGCACCGGTTAAATATTTTTGCATTAATAAACTGGCAATTGGAGCAGAAACGGCACCTCCGAAGCCGGCATTTTCTGTATACACTGAAATTGCAATTTTAGGATTTTCCATTGGGGCGAAAGCCATAAAAACGGAATGGTCGCGACCCGAAGTTGTTTCCACCGTTCCTGTTTTTCCGCAAACAATAATGCTGTCAATTCTCGCTTGCCTTGCTGTTCCTCCGGATTCCTGTACTACTCTCCTCATTCCTTCGATAATAATTTTAAAATATGAAGAGTCAATTGAAGTGTAGTGGGGTTGAAGATATTCCTTTTTAATATTTCCATTTTTATCTCCGATGGAGCGAACAAGATGAGGGGTAAAATAAAATCCATGATTAGCAATGATTGCAGCCAGGTTAGCCATTTGCAAAGGAATTAATTCTACTTCACCCTGGCCAATGCTTAAAGAATATATTGTGCTGAATGCCCATCTTCCGCTTCCATAAATATGATCGTAATATTTCACTCCGGGTACCCGGCCACTTTTCATATCAGGCAAATCGAGTTCAATTGGTTTTCCAAGGCCAAAGCTCAATACATGTTTTTGCCAGGCATCCAGTCCAATTTCGCTGTCTTTAAAATTACTTGACGATTTATTTTGATTGATAATTCTTTTAAAAACATTGTAAAAATATGGGTTGCAGGACATTTGAATTCCTTCCTCCATTGTTGTGGCTGAAGGATGATCATGGCACCCGACCAATGCCTTATTGCAGGCAAAACCGGTGTTTTCGGAAATCACCCCTTC
>JAHEZO010000189.1 GCA_023250995.1 Flavobacteriales bacterium
TTCAAAATCAAACAGCACTCATAAACTACATGCGGACTTTTGTAATTCCCGACTACAATGACAAGCGACCACACGGCTCACTAATTGGACTGACACCAGAAGAAGCATACGCGGGTAAACGGGTTGACTTTAAAAAAATCAAATTGAAAATGGAAGAATCGCATCGCAATAGAATTCAATTCAACCGGACACATTCATGTTTGGGTTGCCCGTTTGGTTGTGTGAAAGAAAATTAAGAAAACAGTTAACCGACAAAAAAAAACTTTAGACATTTTACTTTTGAAAAGAAAATTTTCACTATCATTGAAGTATGAAACACTGGTTTCTTATAAGAAACTATTTTTGTTGTAAGACCTTGTGAATTCACATGAGAAATTAAGGTAGGAATTGTAAGTTTATATGCATTGGTCATGAAAATAGAAGCCCACCCACAAAAAAACACACTCTTAAAAAACGCTGAACCGGCAACGCTTCGTTTTTAATTTCTTTTTTTTTGCCAACGCACAAATTATTTAATTCAATTTTTTGCCAACGCACAAAACACTCTTTCATTTTTTTCCCAACACACGAACCAACGCAGAAAAAAAATGAAAGAGTGTTTTCTCCCACCCCAAGCCCACCCACCACCCGACCAGTGGACAGCTTGAAATTTTACATCAACTTTGAACACAAGCAAACTATTTAAACCTAACTTCACGACCTGATAAATACAAACTTTTAAAATTATAATGGAAGCAGTTTTACAAAGAGGAATAGACAAAGGATTGATTGAAATGAATCAAGACAAAAAACTATTCCGTTACCCTCACCAAAAGTTTGAACGGAAGTTTACACCCGAAGAATTTGTTCGGGCAATTACTTTCAGCACCGATGTTACATAGGGGCGGCACGACCACTCAACCCCGTTTTTCCAAAATTTTTGAGAGGATTTTCTCAGGAGAAATGCCATAAAAATCTTTCAAAAAATTTTGGCTCCCTACTTTAGAAGTAAATTCAGAAGGCAAGGCAAACATTAAATAATTTTCAAGATTAATTCCTGAAATTCCGGGCAAACATTCGAGGAGCGAAGACCCAAAACCCCCAATGCAGCTATGTTCCTCAAGGGAAACAACCAACTTGAATTCTTTAAAAATTTTTTTCACCAATTCAATATCCATCGGTTTTATGGTGTGAAAACTGAAGACTGAATTTTCAATTCCTTTTTCTTTTAATTTTTCGGAAACAGTTATTGCATTTTCAAGCATTCCACCTGTAGAAAGGATTGCCAAATCTCTTTTGGGACTTTCAATTAATGGCAAGCCCTTTCCCAAAACCATCTTCCTAATTGTTTGCGATGAATGTATGGTGGCCTCCCCGGCCCTCCCAAGGCGGAGATAGGCAGGCCCCAGATTTTCATGAATCAATTTTTGAGTAATTGAATACGCTTCCATTGTATCCCCCGGAGCAAAAACTTTCATGTTCGGAATGGCCCGCATTATGGCAAGATCTTCTGTGGCATGGTGCGAAATTCCCTGAGGCCCATAGGCAAGGCCTCCCCCAACCGAAACAATGGTTACATTTAAATCATGGTAAGCAACATCATTTCTTATTTGCTCAAGGGGCCTGAGGGTTGTAAAATTTGCGATGGAGTAAACAAAAACTTTTTTCCCTTCAAATGCCAATCCGGCAGCCATTCCAACCATGTTTTGCTCGGCAACACCGGCATTGAAAAATTGCCGGGGATATTTTTCAACAAAACCATTTATTACCCCGAAACCAAGATCACCTGTAATAAAAACAGTTTCAGGTTGTGCATGTTCTTCAAGGGCTTTAAAAAAAGAATTTCTCATAAATTAATTACTTTTCCAATTCGATCAAGGCATTTTTAAAATCTTCACCCTGTGGACTTTTATAATGCCACAATACGGTATTCTCCATAAAAGACACCCCTTTCCCTTTTATAGTATTTGCAATTATAACTTTGGGTTTATCCATTTGAAAAGGGATAGATGAAAAAACATTTTTCAATTCAGTAATATCATGCCCGTTAACAGTTTGAACTTTCCAACCGAAAGAAATAAATTTTTCGGCAAAGGGTTCAAGATTCAATGTTTCTTTAACGGGGCCGATACTTTGAATTTTATTATAATCTATTATGGCAACAAGATTATCCAATTTGTGATGAGCTGCAAACAAAACTGCTTCCCAATTTGAACCTTCATCCCATTCCCCGTCACTTAAAAGGACAAAGGACCGGAATTTTTTATTATCCATTTTTGCTGCCATGGCAATTCCTGTCGCAACGGGTAAGTCATGCCCGAGCGAGCCAGTAGAAAATTCGACCCCCGGAACTCCTTTATGAGAAACATGGCCGGATAAAAGAGATCCATTTTGAACATGACTTGATAGAATTTCAGTCGAAAAAAAACCCATTTCAGCTAAAACCGAATAAACACCGGCTCCAGCATGACCTTTGCTTAGGATGAATCGGTCCCTTTCAGCCCATTCGGGGTTTTGAGGATTAACTTTCAAAATATCATTATATAAAACCGCAAGGATATCAGCGATGGAAAGGACAGAACCTACATGGGAACTATTTCCAAGGGAGGTCATTTTTAAGGTATTGATCCGGATTTTTTTGGCAAGTTCAAAAGTTGTCATCAAATCATTATTATTTAATTCGCAATATTTTCAAAATTGTAAGGAAAATAATTTTAAAGTCGGCTCCAATTCCACCATTTTCTAAATATTTAAGACTCATTTTAATTTTTTCAGGCATTACCCTTGAAATATAGAATTCCTCGGGATTCGCGGCCTTAGAAAGCAATTCACTTTCATCAGAGTAAAAAATAGAAGAATAATCGGTGATGCCTGGTTTAAGCGAAAGTATTCTTTTTTGTTCAGGAGTGTACAAATCAACATATTTTCTTACTTCCGGCCTTGGCCCCACAAAACTCATATCTCCCAAAAAAACATTAATTAACTGTGGAAGTTCATCCAATTTATTTTTCCGGAGGAAATATCCAACATTTGTAATTCTTGGATCCCTTGATCCTATTGTAAGCTGGCTTCCCTTTTCAGAACCGGTTTTCATTGTACGAAACTTTAATAAAAAAAAATCCCGGTTATCCCTGCCGACCCTTTTTTGCGAAAAAAAAATTCCACCTCTGGATTCAATAACAATGAAAAGAGAAATAAAAAGAAAAGCGGGGAAAAGAAAAAATATTCCAATGGAGGAAAAAAAAATATCGAAACCCCTTTTAATCATCCCAAAACCTTTTGAACAGATTTTACAAGCGCTTGAATTACGGTTTTAAGCTGATTCCGGGAAAGATCAAAAAATACAGGTAAAGAAATTTCCCTGGAATAATTATCCCAAGTAACCGGAAAAAGATCCATTTGATATCCTGCATTTTTATAAAAAGAAAGCATTGGTAAAGGCGGAAAATGAACATTAACCGCAACGTCAAAATCTGAAATCCCCGATATAATTTCATTTCGTTGTTTCTCTTTAATTTTTCTTATTCTGAGAGGGTAAACATGAAACGATGAAGTTTTCTCGGGGGTTGAAAATACCGGGATTTGAGCCCATTGAAACCGAGAGAGAGCCTTGGAATAAGATTCAAATATTTTTTTTCTTTTGATAAGGGTTTCTGATTCGTATCTGGCCAATTCAACCAAGCCTATAGATGCCTGGATATCGGTCATATTAAATTTATAACCCGCTTCAACCACGTCATACCGCCATTCACCTTTTTTAAATTTAGCCAGCGCATCTTTGTTTTGACCATGCAATGATTTAATGCAAAGGGTACGGTAGATTTCCTGGTTATCAAAAGGATGAGGTAAATTCATTGCAACCGCCCCCCCCTCAGCTGTGGTAAGATTTTTAACAGCATGAAATGAAAAAACGCTGATATCAGTAACCGAACCCATTCTTTTCCCTTTATAAACCGCACCAATGGAATGGGCAGAATCAGAAAGGATAAGTATTCGTCCTAAAAGCTTTTGTTCGTTGGTGGTAGCTTTAAATTTATTTACCATATCAGCCCGGGAAACCAATGCGGAAATTTCATCATAATCACATGGGAAACCCGAAAAATCCACAGGAATAATTACTTTGGTTTTTTCAGTGATAGCCTTTTCAATTTCAGTTACCGAAATATTAAAATCTAAACCCACATCAACCATTACAGGCTTTGCCCCGCAATGCATTACCACATTTGCCGTTGCACAATAGGTGTATGCCGGAACTATTACTTCATCCCCCTCTCCCACTCCAAACCATCGAAGCATAAGTTCTAGGCCGGCAGTGGCTGAATTAAGGCAAAGGGTTGATTTACTTCCATAATATTCAGTTAATTTTTTTTCAAAAAGTTTTGTTTTGGGGCCGGTGGAAATCCACCCGGATTTAAGCGTATCCACCACTTCATCAATAATTTTTTGGTCAATTCGAGGAGGAGAAAAAGGGATCATGAATTATTTCCGGATTTTATTAACTTTTCAAAATATCTTCTAGGGCAAAAATACCTATTTTCGCAGACTTGTAATCAGGAAGAAAAAAAAGTTTTGAAATGGCAAAAAATAAAAAAAATAATTCAGTGCTTGTTACCGGTGCAGATGGCTTTATTGGCTCACACCTTACCGAATTACTTGTTAAAAGTGGGTTTAAGGTTAAAGCCTTATCCTATTATAATTCATTTAATTATTGGGGGTGGTTAGAGGAGATAAATTGTTTGAAAGATATTGAAGTTATCCCGGGGGATATAAGGGACCCCCATTTTTGTAAAAAAATAACCAAAGACGTGGATATCATATTTCATTTGGCAGCCCTTATTGCCATCCCATATTCTTATACTTCCCCTGATAGTTACGTTGACACCAACATTCGTGGCACATTAAATATTTGCCAGGCCGGGATGGAAAATTATTGTAAAAAAATTATTATTACTTCCACCAGCGAAGTATATGGCACAGCAAGATATGTTCCTATTGACGAAAACCATCCACTACAGGCTCAATCCCCATATAGCGCAAGTAAAATTGGAGCTGATGCTATGGCAATGAGTTTTTTTAATTCCTTTAATTTGCCTGTCACCATTGTGCGGCCTTTTAATACTTACGGTCCCAGACAATCTGCCAGGGCCGTCATACCAACTATTATTTCGCAAATTGCAAGTGGAAAAAAAAGCATTTATTTGGGAGATACAAGGCCTACTAGAGATTTTAATTTTGTAAAAGATACTTGTAAAGGATTTTTAGAAATCGCATTAAACGATAAAACGAATGGGGAAACCATAAATATTGGATCCAACAGCGAAATTTCAATTGACGAAGTATATAAGCTAATAAAGAAAATAACAAAAAGTAATGTTCACCTTATTCCCGATAATAACCGCCTTCGGCCAGAAAAATCTGAAGTTTTCCGTCTTTGGTGCGATAACACAAAAATTAAAAAGCTTACCGGATATAAGCCGGATTATTCTTTGGAAGATGGACTGAAAGAAACCATTGATTGGTTTAGCCGGAAAGAAAACTTGAAAAAATACAAGACAAATATTTATAATGTATAAAGAAATTGTTTCGTTTATCCGCAAAACCTTTAATACTCCTAAAGGAATTATTCCATTGCATGAACCAAGATTTTGGGGAAATGAGAAAAAATACCTTTTAGATTGTGTTGATTCCACTTTTGTTTCATCCGTGGGAAGGTATGTAGACCTTTTTGAGGAAAAAATTAAAAATTATACCGGTTCAAAATACGCCATAGCTATTACAAATGGGACATCTGCCTTGCATTTGGCTTTAAAGCTTGCGGGGGTTGAAAAAAATGATTTGGTTATTTCACAACCTCTATCGTTTATTGCTACGTCAAATGCCATTTCTTACCTCGGGGCATTCCCAGCCTACGTTGATGTTGATAAAAAAACACTTGGAATGTCGGATGAAAAACTATCGGAATTTTTACAAAAAAAAACTTTTTTTAAAGATGATGGATTCTGCTACCATAAGGCTTCAGGAAAAAAAATTTCGGCTTGCGTTCCCATGCACACATTTGGCCATCCGGTTAAAATTGATGTAATTAAAGTTCTTTGTAAAAAATATAATATTTCTCTTGTTGAAGATGCCGCGGAATCCATTGGAAGCAAATATAGGTTAAAACAAACCGGAACTTTTGGCAACTTAGGAATATTCAGTTTTAACGGAAATAAAACCATTACCTGCGGAGGGGGAGGCGTTATTATTACCGACAATATTAAGCTGGCAAAAATGGCAAAACATTTAAGCACTCAGGCAAAAATTACCCACCCTTGGAATTTTGGACATGATGAAATTGGATTTAATTACAGAATGCCGAACATTAATGCTGCCCTGGCCTGCGCCCAACTTGAACAGTTGGAAAATTTTATTGAACGGAAAAGAATTCTTTCCGAAAAATACAAACAGTTTTTTTCTAAAACGGATATTGAATTTTTTACTGAACCACAAAACTCATGCTCAAATTACTGGTTGAATTCAATTTTTTTTAAAAACAGAAAACAAAGAGATAAGTTTTTAAAATATATGAATTCAAATGGAATAATGACCAGACCAAGCTGGACCCTGATGACAAATTTAAAAATGTATAAAAATTGCGTCAGAGAAAATATCGAAAATTCTGAATGGATTGAGGAGCGGCTGGTGAATATTCCCAGTAGTGTAATTCTAAAACCGTCCAATGAAATCTGAAAAAATTATTAGCTGGGATGAAGTTTGGGAAAGTGTCTTTTCAAAAAATCCTTGGGGTAAATACCCGGGCGAAAGCCTGATTAGGTTTATTGCACGAAATTATTATAAATCAGATAGGAAAAACATAAAAATATTGGAAGTAGGTTGCGGGCCGGGAGCCAACTTATGGTATCTGGCGCGGGAGCACTTTGCAACCTATGGAATTGACGGAAGTGAAACCGCAATTCACCAAGCTAAAAACCGGCTTAAGGAAGAATCCCTTTCTGCACAACTTACGGTAGGTGATATTATTAAACTCCCTTATGAAAATGACAGTTTTGATGCGGTTATTGATGTTGAATGCATTTATGCCAACAGTGAAAAAAATGCTGGCTTGATATTATCTGAAATTTACCGGGTGCTAAAAACTGGCGGGCTTTTTTACAGCAGAACCCTTTCTGAAAAAATGTATTTAGGAAAAACCAGGATACAACTATCTGAAAAATCTTTTAAAGATATATCTGACGGTGCATTGGCGGGAAAAGGATTCGCAAGGTTGATGGATAAAAACGATATTCATGCCCTGTATGGAAATAAATTTCAGATAATTTCGATAGATAGTTTGGATTTAACAAATAATAATGGGGCGGAATCAATTTCAGAATATGTAATCATTTCAAAAAAGTAAAATGAGCGAAAATGTTGTTATAATTGCTGAAGCAGGAGTAAATCATAATGGCGATATTTCATTGGCAAGACAGCTCATTGAGGTTGCCGCATACTGCAAGGTTGACTATGTGAAATTTCAGACTTGGATCACTGATGAAAACATTGACAAATCGGCAAAAAAAGCGGAATACCAGGTGGCAAACGATGGGGACGGATCCCAGTATGAAATGGCCAAACGCTTAGAATTATCTTTTAATGATTTTAAAATTTTAAAGGCTTATTGCGATGAAAAAAAAGTTAAATTTTTATCAACCCCGGACGATGCCCAAAGCCTGAATTTTTTAGTGGACGAATTAGGCATTCAAATCATTAAAATCGGCTCAGGAGAGGTAAACAACATTCCTTTTCTCAGAAAGGTAGGTCAGAAAAAAAAGGAGGTCATTCTTTCCACCGGCATGTCATCCATAGGGGAAGTTGAAAGAGCTTTTAATACCCTCGTGTCTTCGGGCGCATCAAAAGTTTCTCTCTTGCATTGTACCACAAGTTATCCCGCTCCACTG
>JAHEZO010000319.1 GCA_023250995.1 Flavobacteriales bacterium
ATTGTAAACTTCAAAAGCGCAACCAACTATTTTAAAACTTAATTCGGGATAAACTAAATCATCAATAATATTTTTGCTCATTAGATGGGCCTAATCTATTTTTTTTCTACTAATTACTAATTACTAATTTTTACTAATCTACCAATTACTAATTTGTACTAATTTGCCAATTACTAATTTGTACTAATTTGTACTAATCTGCCAATTACTAATTTGTACTAATTTGCCAATTACTAATTTGTACTAATCTGCTAATTTATGGGGAGGTGTTTTTATAGGTACATTAGTATAGATTAGTAATTAGTAGAATGTTTTATAAACTCCAGTAGGTCATTTTTTTTATTTTCCCTCTGAAAATTCCTTTCATATCCACCAGGATCCCATCTCTGGAAGAAATACCGGCAAAATAGTTTTCGTCCAATGGGAGATATTCATTGTGGTTTACAGCCACCACTATGGCATCGTAATTATTTCCGGGTTTTTCAACTAATTTAAAACCGTATTCGTGATTTAATTCTTCAGAAGATGCCTTGGGGTCTGTAACATCCACATGAACGCCATAGGATTTAAATTCATTGATTACATCGGCCACTTTTGAATTGCGGATATCCTCCACATTTTCTTTAAAAGTAGCTCCCATCACCAAAACCTTTGATTGGGAAATATCCTTGCCTTTAGAAATAATTTTTTTAACGGTTTGTTTTGCAACATAAAACCCCATTGAATCATTTACATACCTGCCACTGTTAATTACATGGGCCTGGTAACCGAGTTCGGCTGCTTTATAGGTAAGATAATAGGGATCAACACCAATGCAATGTCCGCCCACAAGACCGGGGAAAAATTTCAGGAAATTCCACTTGGTTCCTGCCGCTTCAAGAACTTCAAAAGTATTTATCCCCATTTTATTAAAGATAATTGAAAGCTCGTTCATGAGGGCAATGTTTACATCGCGTTGCGTATTTTCAATGATTTTTGCTGCTTCGGCAACTTTAATAGAGGAGGCCCGATGAACACCGGCTTTTACCACAATCTCATACGTTTTTGCAATTTCTTCAGAAGATTCCCCATCACAACCCGAAACCACTTTAACAATTTTGGAAAGAGTGTGCTCCTTATCTCCCGGGTTAATTCTTTCGGGTGAATACCCCACCTTAAAATCCGTTTTAAATTTTAGTCCTGAAAATTTTTCGAGTACGGGAATGCAATCTTCTTCGGTGCAGCCGGGATAAACTGTGGATTCATATACCACATAGTCGCCTTTTTTCAAAGCTTTTCCAACTGATTCTGATGCTCCAACAAGGGGTTTCAGATCCGGAAGCTTGTGATCGTCAATTGGAGTTGGAACGGCAATGATAAAAAAATTAGCTTTACGCAAAACATCAATGGAGGAAGTGTATTCAATTTGGCAACCTTCAAAAGCGCTTGCTTCAAGTTCCCCGCTGGGGTCAATATTTTTTCGCATCATCTCAACTCTTTTTTCATTAATGTCGAAACCGATTACCGAAATTTTTCTGGCAAACTCCAGTGCAATTGGGAGGCCTACATAGCCCAAACCGATAACTGCCAGGCGCGATTCTTTTTTGATTAATTGGTTATACATAAATTCAATGTATTTTTTAGTGAAGTTTTTTGAAGTTTTTTCTGATGGTCAGCTTTTTCTGTCCGGCTTTCTGAAGGAATATATTCTTTCAATAATATCAACAACCTTTAAACCTTCGAGCGCATTGGTTTTGATGGTTGTTTTCCCATTCAGGGTGTCTGCCACATTTTGAATAACTAGGTGGTGGTTGTTTGCCGAACCCATGTAGCTGCCATAATCATTTGGCGGGGCCGTTGCTTCCAGTTCAGGAACTGAATAATTTTTTATGTGGCAATATTCCACTTTATCCATATACTGCCCGCCAATTTTTACACTTCCATTACTTCCAATAACTGAGATACTGCTTTCCATATTTTTTTCCCAGATGGCGGTAGAATAATTCAGCGCCCCCATGCCACCATTTACAAAATGAAAATTTACAAAACCGCTATCTTCAAAAGCAGTTAATTTGGTGTGGGTGAAATCGGTAAATTTTGTTTGCAGCTCGGCTATATCACCAAAAATCCAGTACATGATGTCAATAAAATGAGAAAACTGGGTGAACAGAGTTCCCCCGTCAAGATCCTGAGACCCTTTCCATCCCCCTTTTTTGTAATAACGCTCATCCCGGTTCCAGTAACAGTTCAGCTGCACCATAAATACTTCCCCGATAATTTTTTTTTCAACAATTTCTTTGAGCCATTTGGCCGGGGGTGAATATCTGTTTTGCATCACACAAAATACCTGTTTGTGCATCTGGAGTGATTTGTAAATAATTTTTTCACAATCCTTGCTATGGAGTGCCATTGGTTTTTCAATTACCACATGTTTTCCTGATTCGAGAGCCAATAAAGCCTGGGCTGCATGAAGGCCATTCGGAGTGCAAATATTTACAACTTCAATATCCTTTTGTGATGATATCATTTCATCCATGGAGGAATAAAAGGTTTCTTTTAAATTATTCAACCCCAGGGCCTCCTTTGGCTGAATGTCGCATACGGCCAACAATTCACAATCCGGGTTTCTCCTTAG
>JAHEZO010000037.1:0-6576 GCA_023250995.1 Flavobacteriales bacterium
AAAAATGACTCTGTAAATATTATCATCCCGGCTCTGAATATCTTCAAGAACCACCGAAAATTGTTCAATTTTTTTATTTAAAATATTATATTGAAGTTTTAGTTGTTCGTTTTCCCTTTTCAATTGTTTTTCTTTTGGAGAATCAATATATGAGTAAGCAATAATCATTACCACAGAAGCAAATACCAACCCGGTAACTATATAAGATAAAAATCTGAAAAAACGTTTCCCGAAACCGATCTGAATTTTTTCGTAAATCAGTGTTTTGGGATTGTAGTGGTATCTGGCTTTTTCAAACATGGGGAAATTCTGCAATCCTATTTATTTGATTTTAAATGATGGCTGAGATGTACTTGAATAATTCGTCCTTCAATACTGAATTTCGTAGGATTATCCGATCGCGGTTTTGCACTGCAAAAATTGCCTGAAAATGAATTTGGGTATTGGGGTTTGGCAAAATGATTTATTTTCGTCCCTAACGGAACTTTGATTTATGGATATGTTATTCTACTACCAATATTTTGTTCCAAATGGAAAAAAACAAATTTCAGACATAGTTAAATTTTTCCAACGCATCAAAAGAAAATTAATTCAAGAATATTTTGATAAAATCCAAAATTATAGAATTAATCTAACTTTGCAAACTTTCAACTTTTTAGGATTTGAAATAATTTTTAATCCGTGAATTTAATTAAAAAAGTGAAATTTTAAGATGACATCTTCACAAACCCGCAAAACATTTTTAGATTTTTTCAAAAGCAAAGGGCATGAGATTGTACCCTCTGCCTCCATGGTAATTAAAAATGATCCTACCCTGATGTTTACCAATGCGGGTATGAATCAGTTTAAAGATTATTTTCTCGGCAATTCAATTCCCAAAAATCCGCGTATTGCCGATTCCCAAAAATGTTTGAGAGTATCGGGAAAACACAATGACCTTGATGAGGTTGGTGTGGATACCTATCATCATACCATGTTCGAATGCTTGGCAACTGGAGTTTTGGTGATTATTTCAAAAAGGAAGCTATAGAATGGGCCTGGGAGTTGCTCACTGAAAAATACGGAATAGAAAAAGATCGTTTATATGTTACAGTTTTTGGCGGAGATGAAAAGGATAATCTTCCAAAAGATTTTGAGTCCATTGAATTTTGGAAAAATTGGATTCCGGAAGACAGGATATTGCTTTGCAGCAAAAAGGATAATTTCTGGGAAATGGGTGAAACCGGTCCCTGCGGCCCCTGTTCTGAAATTCATGTTGACATAAGAGATGAATCAGACAGAAAAAAAACTGATGGGAGCAGTCTTGTAAATACCGGGAATCCACTACTAATTGAAATCTGGAACCTTGTCTTCATTCAGTTTGAGCGAATGGGAGATGGCAAACTGAAACAACTTCCGCAAAAACACATCGATACCGGGATGGGTTTTGAACGCCTTTGCATGGTGCTTCAAAAAAAGAAATCCAATTACGATACAGATGCTTTCACATCCTTAATAAAAGGGGTTGAGGAGATTACCAATGTAAGTTATGGTTCAAATGAAAAAAGCGATATTGCCGTCCGGGTGATTAGCGACCATATCCGTACCATTTCTTTTTCAATAGCTGACGGGCAATTACCATCTAACACCGGTGCTGGTTATGTAATACGAAGGATATTGCGTAGGGCGGTTAGGTACGCGAACAGTTTTTTAAATCAGGAGGAACCTTTTATATATAAACTGGTTGGGATTTTAGCAAATCAAATGGGAGAATTTTATCCTGAACTTAAAAAACACCGTGAACTGATTGAAAAAATAATTAAGGAGGAAGAAGAAAGTTTTTTAAGGACTCTTGAAAGGGGAATAGCCAGATTTAAAGATTATATTGCCAAAAACAATAAAGGAGAAATTAACGGGAATTTTGCTTTTGAACTTTTTGACACCTTCGGGTTCCCATTGGATTTGACTGAATTACTTGGCAGAGAGAATAACCTGACGGTAGACAAAAAAGGATTTGAATTGGAAATGAAAAAGCAGAAGGATAGGTCGCGAAAGGCAGGATCGGTAGAAACAGGTGATTGGGAAGAAATTGAAATAACCCCTTTGAATTCCACTGCCGGGTTGAAAGCCTTTACGGGGTATCATTCATTGAGTGAAAAAATGAAGATAATAAAATACCGGAAAATAAAAATAAAAGGGAAAGACCAATTTCAATTGGTTTTTTCAAAAACCCCGTTTTATGCCGAAAGCGGAGGCCAGGTAGGTGATACAGGGTTTATTGAACCAGCCGGGATTTCGGATGATTCCAATGGAAAAAAAATTTTTATTACGGGAACTCAAAAAGAAAATAACCTGATAGTTCATTTTGCCGATAATTTGCCCGGGGTTTTATCCGGTGAATTCACGGCCTTTGTTGATTCAGAAAGGAGAACAGGAATTATGAACAATCATACTGCAACCCATTTGCTTCATGAAGGCCTGAGAGAGGTTTTAGGAAATCATGTGGAACAAAAGGGCTCACTTGTAAATCCCGATTACCTCCGTTTCGATTTTTCACATTTTAAAAAAATGGCAGAGGAAGAAATAGAAAAAGTTGAAAATTTTGTAAATGAAAAAATCAGAAAGAATATTATTTCAGAAATTAGGGAAATGCCCCTTGAAGAGGCTAAAAAGACAGGGGCTATGGCTTTGTTTGGTGAAAAATACGGTGAAACTGTAAGGGTAGTTCGTTTTGGAAGTTCGGTTGAATTATGTGGAGGAACACATGTTCCGGCCACAGGGCAAATCGGATTTTTTAAAATTATTTCGGAAGGCGTAGTTGCGGCCGGAATCAGGAGGATTGAAGCAATAACCGGGGCAAGAGCCATTGAATATATTTCAACCAAACTAAAAAAACTTGATTCCATAAAAGCAATCCTTAAAAATCCAAAAGACATTGAATCCTCCATACTTGATTTGCTAAATGAAAAAAGCCGGCTCACCAATAAAATTGAAAAACTATATTCTGAAAAGGCCATCCTTCTTAAGGCTGAATTATTAAATAATGTTTTGGATTTGAATGGTGTAAAAATAATTGCTCAAAAAGTTGATCTCGAGAATTCAAGCTTAAAAACGCTTGCCTTTCAGTTAAAATCGGAAATTCATAATTTATTCCTTGTTTTGGCAACCGAAAACGAAGGGAAAGCAAATATCACCCTGGCAATTTCCGAAAATCTTGTAAATGAAAAAAAACTGAATGCCGCAACATTAATTAAAGATCTGGCAATTGAAATAAATGGCGGTGGGGGCGGACAACCCGGTTATGCTACTGCCGGAGGAACAAACATTTCAGGAATAGAAAATGTTTTTAAGAAAGCCAGAAATTTTAAATTCTAAACTCTAAATGAAAAAAATATTTGTTACCGGATTTCTATTAATTACTATTGCTTTATCCTACGCACAACCATTTCAGGTTGGCCATACTACAATTAATTTTACCGATCCTGCCAGAAATAACCGGGTTATTCAAACTGAGATTTACTATCCGGCAAATGCTGCAGGAACAGATGTGGCTATAGCAAATGGGAAATTTCCGGTGTTGGTTTTCGGTCATGGCTTTGTAATGATTTGGAGTGCATACCAAAATCTTTGGGATAATTTTGTACCAAGAGGTTACATCATGGCTTTCCCCCGAACGGAAGGAAATATTTCTCCATCGCATGGGGAGTTCGGGAAAGATTTAAAATTTTTAGTGGCCGCGATGCAAAACGAAGGGTCCTTATCCACTTCAATATTTTTTAACGGGGTGAAAAACAAGACCGCCATCATGGGGCATTCCATGGGCGGAGGATCAAGTATTTTAGGAGCTGCAAATAACAGTACCATCGAAACGGTGGTTTCTTTTGCTCCAGCCGAAACAAATCCTTCAGCAAAGGCAGCAGGCGACAGTGTTACGGTAGATGCCCTGATTCTGGCAGGAACGCAGGATGGGGTGGCACCTCTGGCCACCAATGCGGTTCCAATTTACGACACGTTAAACTCTTCCTGCAAAACTTATATCGGTATTGTTGGTGGTGCCCATTGTTACTTTGCAAACACCAATTTTAATTGTGATTTTGGAGAATCTTCTTCCTCTACTGGTATTACAATAACCCGGACCCAGCAACAATCGGTAACAAATGATTTTGTAAGCCTCTGGCTCGATTACAAACTCAAAGGAGATTGCGGGGCATTTGCTGCTTTTAATGATTCTCTTTCACAATCTCCCCGGATAACCCACATGCAAATTTGCCCCTCCAACCCTGTACCTGTTATTACCAATAATAGTGGAACACTTGAATCTACCAGCGCTTTAACTTATCAGTGGTATTTTGAAGGAGTCCTGATTTCCGGTGCAATAAACCAGCAACATGTTCCCAGTCAGGACGGAGATTATTTTGTTATGACAGGATACCAGAATGGTTGTCCCGAAAAATCTGCCGATTACCTTTTTTGTTCAGGAATTAAACCTGTTATTACTGAAACCATTGGTACTTTGAATGCCGGACTTGGAATTTCATATCAATGGTATTTTGAAGGAAATGCCTTACCTGGAGAAACGCAGCAATCATACATGCCTGTTTTGGCAGGGAATTACACTGTTGAGGTTTATTTAGCAAGTGGTTGCTCGGGTACGTCACTTCCCTTTATGATTTCTCCTGCCGGAAATGAAAATATATTTTCGCTTTCGGGATATTCCGTATTTCCAAATCCGGCTAAGAATCTGCTTAATATTGTTTCTTTAAACCAAAACAGGAAATGGGGCAAAATCCATTTTTTTAATTCTTATGGTCAGGAGTTTAAATTTTTTGAGCAGGCTAATTCCCCGGAAAAAGATAAACTTTCTTTTAACATATCAAATCTCCTTCCCGGTTTGTATTTTATCCTAATTAAAAATGAAAGCACGAGCTGTTTGTGGAAATTCTCAAAACAATAAACTGCCTTATGAAAAAAATAAATTACCTCCTTTTTTCAACCGTCTTAATAGTTTCATATGTTTCCTGTGGCAACCGGCAGGCAGAGGTTGAAAAAAAAGATGCAAATGTTTTTGTTTCCGGAACGCTAAGTAATTACGGCTCACAAAAAGTTTTTTTTGAAGAGCTTACACCCACTTCTGTAGTTGTTTTTGATTCGGCTAAAACGGATGAAAAAGGTGATTTCTCCACAAGGGTAAAGGTGCCGTCCACCGGCTTTTACCGTTTTAGGATAAGTTCGAACAAATTTTTTAATTTTATTGTTTCCCCTGGCGATTCCCTTTCAATTATTGCAGATGCCTCATTCCTTGAAAACTCCTATAAAATTGAAGGGTCGGGGGAATCAATGCGATTGAAGGACCTGAATGTTTTTTTTCAAAAAATTTACAAATCAAATGATTCTTTAAACGCCTCCCTTCAAAAACATCAGCAAAGCAATGATGTAAATAATTACATGAACGCTGTAAAGTTTCAACAGGAACTAAGTGGTCAGTTTCATTTTTTCGTTAAAAATTTTATTGATCAAAAACCGGGGTCGCTGGCATCACTTGCCGCAGTTCAAAACCTTGATGCGGAGGAAAATTTTGAATATTATTCAAAAGTGGCTGAAGGGTTAAAAACCTCTTTGCCAAATTCGGGCTATTACAAGGATTTAAAAGCAAAGGTTGATGATCTTAGGAAACTTGCCATAGGATCGGAAGCTCCTGAAATTATTTTAAACAATCCGGAGGATAAAAAAATTTCTCTTTCATCGCTAAGAGGAAAAGTAGTGCTGGTCGATTTTTGGGCTTCCTGGTGCCGGCCCTGCAGGGCAGAAAACCCAAATGTGGTTAAGATGTATAATAAATTTCATGCAAAGGGGTTTGAAGTTTTCAGCGTTTCGCTGGATAAAAGTAAACCCTCGTGGATCAATGCAATAAATCAGGATGGGTTGATTTGGAAAAGCCATGCCAGCGATCTTGGCTACTGGAATTCAGCAGTGGTGCCAATGTATAACATAAAAGGAATTCCCTTAACTTTTTTAATTGATAAAGAGGGAAAAATTATTGGAAAAAACCTGAGAGGAGAACAACTGGAACAAAAACTGGAAGAAATTTTTAAGTAACCTTAAAATTTAATTAATCTTCGAATGAAAAAATCTATCTTATTATTACCGGCTTTCTTTGTTTTATCCGGTTTATGCTGGGCTCAAAACTATTTTCAGCAGGAAGTAAATTACACCATTAATGTAAAGCTGGATGATAACAAAAATGAACTTTCTGCTTACGAAAGCATCGAATACACGAATAATTCACCTCAGGAGCTTACTTTCATTTATTTTCACCTTTGGCCAAATGCCTATAAAAATAATAAAACCGCACTGGCCAAACAGTTACTCGAAAGCGGAAATAAAAAATTTTATTATGCCTCAGAAAACGACAAAGGATTTATTGACAGTTTGAATTTCAGGGTGGATGGCAAAGATGCTTTATGGGAGTACGATTCGGTCCATATCGACATTTGTAAAGTAAAACTAAACCAACCCCTGAAAAGTGGTGGGAAAGTTATTATCACAACACCATTTCATGTTAAAATTCCCAAAGGAATTTTTTCCCGTTTGGGGCAT
>JAHEZO010000037.1:6586-20702 GCA_023250995.1 Flavobacteriales bacterium
TGGGGCATATGGGGCAGGCCTACCAGATAACCCAATGGTATCCCAAACCAGCGGTATTCGATAAATACGGTTGGCATCAAATGCCCTTTTTAAACCAGGGTGAATTTTATTCGGAGTTTGGTTCTTTTGATGTTTCCATTACCCTTCCCAAAAACTATGTTTTGGGCGCCACGGGGGATATGGTGGATGGAGAAAATGAAATGGAATGGCTAAACCATCTGGCTAAAGAAACAGAAAAAATAGTAGATTTTCCTGGGAAGGATTTGGCCTTCCCCTCATCGGATGCCGGTTTAAAAACATTGAGGTTTAAGCAAAGCCTTGTTCATGATTTTGCCTGGTTTGCAGATAAAAGATACCATGTTTTAAAAGGAGAAGTGGAGTTACCCCACTCAAAAAAGAAGGTAACCACCTGGGCCATGTTCACAAACAATGAAGGAAAAATCTGGAAAAAATCAATTGAATATCTGAACGATGCAATTTATTATTATTCACTCTGGAATGGTGATTATCCATACAATCACGCTACGGCAGTTGACGGGGCTTTAAGTGCCGGAGGGGGAATGGAATACCCTAACATTACCGTAATAGGACAGTCGAGGACGGATTTTTTGCTCGAAGAAGTAATTATGCACGAGGTAGGACATAATTGGTTTTACGGGATTCTCGGCTCTAATGAAAGGGAGCATGCCTGGATGGATGAAGGTATAAATTCATTTAATGAAAATCGATATACCCGCACAAAATATCCCCGGGCTTTGATGTTTGGGTTGGATGCAAAGAATAAAATTGTTAAAAATTTTGATTTGGGAGGATGCAAGGCAAAATATCAGTATTATCTGGGTTACCTGATGTGCGCCCGTACCGGAAGCGATCAGCCCATTGAAATTCCATCAGAAGATTTTTCGGAAATCAATTACGGAACCATTGTTTATTATAAAACTGCAATTGTATTTGATTACCTCATGGCTTATCTGGGAGAGGAAGGATTGGATAAGGCCATGAAAAAATATTTTGAAACCTGGAAATTCCGGCATCCATATCCCGAAGACCTTCGAAAAATTTTAGAAGAGGAAACCGGAAAAAATTTAAACTGGTTTTTTGATGATTTAATAAACTCCTCAAAAAAACTGGATTATAAAATGATTAAAATTACACCATCCCTTTTTAATGGTGACCTTACGGAGAAGTGGCAGGTAAAAGTTAAAAATAATGGAGAAATTGCCTCTCCATTTTCGATATCTGCAGTAAAAAACGATTCTGTTTATTTCACCAAATGGTATGATGGATTTTACACTGATACAGTAGTGGCTTTTTCACCCCCGGCAGGAATCGGCTACCATCATTTAACCATTGATGGAAAAAACGACTTGCCCGAATTGAACCAACGAAATAATTCTATCAGAACCAAGGGGTTGCTAAAAAAAGTTGAACCGTTAAGGTTTCAATTTCTGGGAAGCAATGAAAATCCGGCCAAAACCCAACTTTTTTTTACACCCACTCTTGCCTGGAATAATTATGATAAAGGTATGCTTGGACTTTCTCTTTATAACAGGGTTTTTCCTCAAAAGAAATTTGAATATGTTTTTTCTCCCATGTACGCCATGGGAAGCAAATCAATCACCGGACTTGGAAATATTTTTTACAATTGGTTTCCTTTCGGAAGTGCAGTTCAAAATGCACGTTTGGGAATGAATGTTTCATCTTTTAACTTCTTGGAAGTTTCATATCCTGATGATCCATTGCTGTTATATTCGGGCAGGACGGCAAGGTTTTTAAAAATTAGTCCCGAAATGCAGATATATTTTAAAGGGAGAACAGCCAGAAGCTCAAGAAAAAAATCCTTAACAATCAGAACTGTCAGCATTACCACAACCAATAACAGATTTTATCGGAACTCAGGAGGCAAATTTACCAGCTACGATTCATATCTTATTAACGAATTGTCTTATAATTTTAATGAAAGCCGCACAATTAATCCATGGGGATTTACTGCAAATTTGCAGGGAGGCGAAAATTTTGTAAAAACTTCACTTGAAGTTAATCACCGGTTTGAATATTCAGGGGCTGGAAGGGGAAAAGGATTTGATTTGCGCCTTTTTGCCGGAAAATATATACTCAACAATACTAATAATCCTTATTTAAACTGGAGGATGGACGGACAGAACGGATTAAACGATTATACCTTCGATCATTATTTTTTAGGTCGTACGGAAACCAATGGATTTTTATCGCAACAGTTTAATGAAAATCATGGAGCTTTTAAAACTCCTACAGCCGTGGGTCAGTCAAATAACTGGATTACATCTTTGAATGTTAAAATGGAGCTTCCACTTAAAATTCCCGTTGGACTTTTTGCCGATTTTGGAATTTATCCCGACCGGTTTGCTTCCCGAAACACCGGCTTTGTTTATGATGCGGGTATCCATGCCTGGCTGGCTAAAGGAATTTGCGACATTTACATCCCCCTGTTTTACTCTGGTAACATTGAGAAATCACTGAATGCACGAGGGCTGGGTTTTGCCCAAACCATCCGGTTTACTTTTAACATTAATAAGTTGAACCCTTGGGAACTTTCCCGAAAAATTGACATTTGATTTTACAGGTTAAATTAATTATTATTGTAAAATGATAGTGTTGGATAACCCGCAAATTAAAAAATTAAATTTAAGCGTGGAGTGATCGAAAACAATCGCAACAAAATATATTTTGCCTCCGATTTTCATCTGGGTGTGCCCAACCGCACGATCAGCCGTGAAAGGGAAATGCGGATTGTACATTGGCTGGAAGAAATAAAAAATGATGCGGCTGAAATTTTTTTGGTTGGCGATGTGTTCGACTTTTGGTTTGAATACAAAACTGTTATTCCAAAAGGCTTTGTGCGGTTGCAGGGAAAAATTGCCGAGCTTACCGATTCTGGAATTCCCGTTCATTGGTTTACCGGAAACCACGATATGTGGATTTTTGATTATATCCCTTCTGAGTTAGGGGTAAAATTGTACAGGGAACCCTTCAGGAGAGAATTTAATAATAAAAAATTTTTGATTGGCCATGGGGATGGGCTCGGCCCCGGAGATAAGGGATATAAATTTATTAAATCGGTTTTTAAAAATAAGATTTCCCAATGGTTATTTTCCATTATTCATCCTGATATTGGAATTGTTTTGGCTAATTACTGGTCGTCACAAAGCAGAATTTCAACTGAAAGAACGGATGATAAATTTTTGGGCGAAAAAGAATTTTTGGTTCAATTTTGCAAAAGCACTTTAATTAAAGAACATTTCGATTTTTTTGTTTTTGGCCACCGCCATCTTCCCCTTGAAATTGACCTGCCCGGAAAATCAAAATATTTTAATCTTGGCGAATGGGTTAATTTTAATTCCTATGCCGTTTTTGACGGAGAAAAAATGGAGTTGAAATATTTTAAGTAAATAAATTATCACGGACAAAAAGTAAAAATGTCTCGCAAAGTCGCAAAGAGCGCAAGGTCTTTTGACTGAAAACGAAATAGCCCAAATAATTGTTATTATTTTTTTAATGGTTCGCAGGAAATTGAGACCTGGTTTATTTGAATAATTTACGAAGGGGCAATTAGGTTATGAGTTTAATTAACTAAGGAATCAAACGAATTGCCAATAACCTTTAAGAACGCAAAGAAAAAAATCATTAATGATTTTTTTAAACCTTGCGGGCTTAAATCTTTGCGGGCATTGCGCCTTGGCGTGAAACTTGCGAAACAAGAGTAATCAAATGGTCTCTCCCATAAAAAGTTCTTTTTTTTTCTTTCGTTTTTTCATTCTTATTCTATCTTCCAAATGTGTTGGCCAAACCCAATCAGGCCATTTGTCTTCACTTAAAAGTAAGCCTCCCGATTATATCATCTGGGAAAAGGGGGACACTTCCTATTGCAACATTATCTCTATTGAAAGGGTGCAGGGAAATATTTCGGCCATTGATTACATAAATAATGAAAACCAAAAGGTTTCTTTAAGAAATAATTTTGAAGTTTCTAAAGCAAAATTCATTAGTGTTAACAATGAGTTTTTTTGGGAATATATAAGATTAAACGAAAAAAAATCGGCTTCTTGCCGGCATCTTGAAGTTGAAGCAAACGGGAAAATTAAAATTTTTTCAAATAAGCAGTTAACCCTCCGTTCGAGTGAATCGGGGGAAAAAATTGTTTCGGATGCCGTTAATAGCTGGGGAGGGGTTTCAATGACAATTAAAACTGAAGGCGAAAATTATTTTGATTTAAATAAAAACAGAATAAAAAAAGAAATTATCCCTTATTTGATGAGATGCGAAGAATTCCGAATTAACTGCACCCAAAAGATTGAGAAGCAAAATATCATCGAATGTGTAAAAATTTTTAACATGGTTTGTAAATAATTTTTTTCTTTCCCTCAAGGTGCCATCTGCCGGAAAAATTCATTTGGTAAGGTTAAGATAACTTTAATGGGATTAACTTTCTGCAAATTTCTCTGGCTGAGGTAAATCATAAATTACTGTACCTGCTTATATTAGCTTAGCTGATTATTAAATTGTCAAAACCAGTTATTTTATGCTCGAAAAAGTTGACCTTTCAAAAAAAACCTCAAAGGAAGAATACAAAAAATCCATTGAAGTTTTAAAATTAAAAATTGGTGCACTTCAACGTGAGGCCAAGGATTTAAAAATTCCAATAAGCATTGTTTTTGAAGGTTGGGACGGAGCCGGGAAGGGAACATTAATTAACCGCCTTATTTTACCACTTGACCCCCGCGGATTTAATGTTTATCTTACACATACCGTTCAAACAGAAGAGGAATTAATGCGGCCCTTCCTCTGGAGATACTGGAATAAAACCCCTGCCAGAGGGCGTATTTCTATTTTTGACCGAAGCTGGTACCGAAGGGTTCTTGACGAAAAAATTGACAAAAAACTAAATCAGGATAAACTGAAGGAAGCTTATTTTGAAATAAATAATTTCGAGAGGCAGCTTTCCGATGACGGAAATATAATCATCAAGTTCTTTATCCATATAAACAAAAAGGAACAGGGAAAACGACTTGCAGATATGGAAAATGATAAAGCCATGTCGTGGAGAATAACTAAAAAGGACTGGAAACATCACAAACAATATAAAAAATATCTGGGGGCGTATCAGGCCATGATTGAGCACACGGATACTGATTATGCACCCTGGACGGTGGTTGAAGGGCATAACAGGAGGTTTGCCGAGATAAAAATATTCAATACGGTGATTGAAACTCTTGATCGGCAAATTGAAAAGGTTAAAAAATCCCAACAGGAAAAAAAACTTGGCGCAACCGGAAGCAACAGAATAAAAACTTTTAATACTTCTGCTCTCGATAAGGTCGATTTATCAAAAAGCCTAACCCGTGAGGAGTATCAGAAAAAGGTTGGTCCTCTTCAGGAGAAAATCAGGGAGATAGAATACAAAATGTACAAAAAGCGAATTCCAATGGTAATGGTTTTCGAGGGGTGGGATGGTGCCGGAAAAGGTGGAAATATTAAGCGGCTTACCCAGGAATTAGACCCTCGCGGATATGAGGTTCATCCGGTGGCTGCTCCAAACGACATTGAAAGGGCACACCACTATTTATGGCGATTCTGGAGAGACATTCCCAAAGCCGGTCATATTTCAATTTTCGATCGTTCTTGGTACGGGAGGGTTATGGTGGAACGAATTGAAGGGTTTTGTAAAGAGCATGAATGGAAAAGGGCTTTTAAAGAAATAAATGAGTTTGAAGAGCAACTGGTAAACTTTGGAACCGTACTCATAAAATTCTGGATTCACATTGACAGGGAAGAACAACTCAGGAGGTTTAAAGAGAGACAAACCCTTACGCATAAACAATGGAAAATTACGGATGAAGATTGGCGCAACCGGAAAAAATGGGGCGACTATAAGGTGGCAGTGGATGAATTGCTTTTCAGAACAAGTACCAGCTATGCACCATGGACCATAGTAGAAGCCAATTCAAAATATTACGCCAGGATAAAAACGCTGCAAACCGTAATTAACACTATGGAAGAAAGGTTGTGACAAGGAAAAAAAATCCCATCACAGTCCCTTGGTGTTCCCCTTTTCTGTTTTGGTAAATTCTTCGGTAACTTTTACCTCCTCCGTATTAGTGGAAAGAATTTTACCTTCTTCTTTAACAACAGTGGTAACCTCTGCCGAAGGAGCAACCATTACCTGCTCGGTAGCATTTGCATTCGAGGTTTTTTCGGTTCCATCGGTATTGTAAGCAATCATAGGTGCAATTATGAGGGCAACAATACTCATCAGTTTTATAAGGATATTTATTGATGGACCTGAAGTATCTTTGAATGGGTCACCAACCGTGTCGCCCACTACCGCAGCTTTGTGTGGATCGCTTCCTTTATAATACATTTTCCCGTCTATTTCAACTCCCTCTTCAAATGCCTTTTTGGTATTGTCCCATGCACCACCGGCATTGGCCTGAAAAATGGCAAGAAGGACTCCGGTGGCGGTAACTCCTGCAAGTAAACCTCCAAGGGCTTCGGCATGCATTAAAAAACCTACAATAATAGGAACAACCACCGCCATTGTACCGGGAAGAATCATTTGCCTGATGGCCGCCTTTGTTGAAATTTCAACGCATTTACCATATTCGGCACTTCCTTCGGCATCATCAAATACTTTTTGGTCTTCTGCACTCCATTGGGATTGCTCTTTTCCCTGATTCTTTTTCATCACCCCAAGGGCTGCCGTTAATTTCGGTATGGTAGTAAATTGCCTTCTAACTTCCTTAATCATATCCATAGCCGCTTTTCCAACTGCCTGCATGGCCATTGCCGAGAAAACAAAAGGCAACATGGCACCGATAAAAAGTCCGGCAATAACATCTGCTTTCGAAATATCAATTGTTTTAATATGTGCGGCCATCATAAAAGCACCAAACAATGCAAGGGCTGTAAGTGCAGCAGATGCTATTGCAAATCCTTTTCCTATGGCAGCTGTTGTATTTCCAACCGAATCCAACTTATCAGTAATTTTTCTAACTTCCTTCGGGAGCCCCGACATTTCTGCTACCCCACCGGAGTTATCGGCAATAGGACCATAGGCATCAACCGCCAATTGAATCCCGGTAGTTGCAAGCATACCCACTGCGGCAATGGCAATTCCATATAAACCTGCGTAATGAAAGGATGCGATAATTGACCCTGCAATTAATAACATTGGTAAGGCTGTTGACATCATCCCAAGACCAAGGCCTGCAATAATGTTTGTAGCCGCCCCTGTTGATGATTGACGAATTAGAGATTGAACCGGCTTGTACTCACCTCCGGTATAGTATTGTGTAATAAATCCTATTAAAACACCCGCAATAAGGCCGATAATGGTTGCCAGAAAAACTCCAAATGAAGTAACCGTCCTTTCAATTCCATAAAGAACATCATGGAAAACCCATTCTTTTGGAAGCATCCAGTCGATAATAAAATAGGAGGCAATGATTGTAAGTATGGCTGCACCAACGCTTCCGGTGTTCAGGGCCACCTGTGGGTTTCCATCATCCTTTCCTCTAACCATAAATGAACCAATGATAGAAAAAATAATTCCGGCTCCGGCCAGAACAAGAGGAAGCAATACTGCTGCAAGTCCGTTGAAACCGGCATCCTGTTCAACAGTAATAAACCCGACACCTAGTACCATGGTTCCAATGATGGAGCCAACATAAGATTCAAAAAGGTCAGCTCCCATGCCGGCCACATCTCCTACGTTATCTCCTACGTTATCAGCAATTGTTGCAGGATTCAAAGGATGATCTTCGGGAATGCCGGCTTCAACTTTTCCAACAAGGTCAGCTCCCACATCGGCAGCTTTAGTATAAATTCCTCCCCCCACCCGGGCAAATAAGGCTATGGAAGAAGCACCAAAAGAAAAACCTGTAAGGATGGTTATAACTTTATTTAAGTTGTCAAGTGTATCAATTCCGAAAATTTCGGAATAAATGAGGAACAAACTCCCAAGCCCCAATACCCCAAGGCCGACAACTCCCATTCCCATTACCGATCCTCCGGAGAAAGCAATATTAAGAGCTCTGGGCAGGCTGGTACGCGCAGCAGCAGCAGTACGGGTATTTGCTTTTGTGGCAACCTTCATTCCGATATAACCTGATAGAATTGAACAGAGGGCGCCAATAATAAAAGAAACCCCTACTATGGGATGTGATAAATTCGCATCTGCCGTAAATGATAATAAGATAGACACACAAACGATGAAAACTGCAAGAACTTTGTATTCTGCTTTAAGAAATGCCATTGCACCCTCGGCAATGTACGATCCGATTTTCTGCATTTTTTCTGTTCCGGGATCCTGCCTCGAAACCCAGGCAGATTTGGCAAAAGTGTAAATTAATGCTAAAATTCCAAATACAGGAATAAGGTAAATAATGGTGGTTTGCATAATTTTTTTGTTATTTGTTTTTGATACTGGTTACTGGTTACTGGTTACTGGTTACTGGTTACTTGCTACTTGTTACTTGTTATGTGTTATTTCTTTTTGCCCATTGCCAATTCCTTATTGCTTATTGCTTATTGCTTATTGCTTATTGCTTATTGCTTATTGTTTATTGTTTATTGTTTCCCTCTTGTTTCCCAAAACATTTTTTGATGTTTATTCCCTTTTCCTTGAAAAGTTTTTTTAAATGAGGCGGCAAATATAAAAGAATTTGGAATAAGGAAATGTGGAAAAAACAATAAATTATTTTATGTTTGCGTGAAGATTTTTTTTGATTATTACCAATCCAAATCATACCTTGAAGATAGCAGGAATTATTCCGGCACGATACGCCTCCACCCGGTTCCCGGGCAAGCCCCTCGCAAATATTTTTGGCAAACCGATGATTCAAAGGGTGTACGAGCAGGCAAAAATGGCTAATTCCTTATCAGATGTTGTGGTAGCTACTGACGATGAAAGAATTCAAAAAGCAGTAATTGATTTTGGCGGGAAGGCCTTGCTTACCTCGGGGCTGCATAAAACCGGTACCGACAGGTGTGCTGAAACAGTTGAAAAACTTTTTTCCCATTTTGATGCTGCAATAAATATTCAGGGGGATGAACCGTATATTCACCCGGAGCAAATTGATGAGTTGGCCGAATGCTTTGGGGATAATTCGGTACAGATTGCTACCCTGATAAAAAAAATAAACTTTACAGAGGATTTGATGAACAAAAACCGGATAAAAGTTGTGGTGGATAAAAACATGAATGCCTTGTACTTCAGCAGGAGTCCTATTCCTTTTTTTAATCCAGGGGAGAATTCGCCCGGATTTAACCCATTGAATTATTATAAACATATCGGAATTTACGGATATAGGATAAACGTATTAAAGCAGCTAACCGAACTTAAGCAATCATCTCTTGAAATTGCCGAATCTCTGGAGCAATTGCGCTGGCTTGAAAACGGATATAAGATTAAAACAAGAATCACCGATTTAGAATCTGTTTCAATTGATGTTCCTGAAGATTTAAAGAAACTGATTAATTTTGCGAACTGATTTTTTTTGAAAATAGAAAACCACATAAGCCAATTATTATTTAAGCACGATTGCGTAATTATTCCGCAGTTTGGTGGTTTTGTGGGCAATTATAAACCCGCCACCCTCGATCGCATTCAAAATAAATTTTCGCCCCCCTCCAAAGAAATCAGCTTCAATAAAAATCTTATTCACAATGACGGACTGCTGGCCAACCACATTTCAATTTCTGAAAATGTTGGTTATGAAGAGGCAAATATCATTTTAAAAAAATATTCGGATGATTTAAAATCCGATTTAAGAAACGGGAAAAAAATAATTTTTGAAGAGGTGGGAACCCTTGCCTTTGATGAAAACCGGAATATTCTTTTTGAGCCCGGATACTCAAAAAATTACCTTTTAAGTTCCTTTGGACTTACCTCGTTTCATTCTCCCAAAATTAAAAATATTTCCACTGAAAGCCAGGCCCCTCTCAGGGAAAATGCACCCGAAATAAAATTCATTGACCGCCCTCCGGCCGGAATGGAAAATACCGCAGGTAAAAACAAAAAGATAACTGTTAGCCGGAAACGGGTAAAAAAAATTATTTTGTATTCAGCGGTTGCATTTCCATTAATTTGTTTCCTTCTCTGGATTCCATTTAATTTAAAAAAACTTGACAGCCCGGGGCAAAATGCAGGAACAATAAATTACTCCAATCTTTTTTCTTTTGGCCCCAAAAATCTTCCGGTTTTTTCTCCTCGGGAAAATCCTTCTTCCCCCGATAATCTTAAAATTGATTTTTCTTCTTTCGGTTTGGATAAACAACCAAATCAATCATTAAATTTCCCCGATTCTGTTTCACTGGTTCAAATTTCCTTTTTAGAAAATGAGGATGAGCCCAGGCTCAAGGGAAATAAAATAACCGTTAGGCTAAAACAGGATATGGAAAAATTGGAAAAACCAGGGACCAACAAAAAGGGTCTGCGATTAAGGTTTCATATCATTGGCGGGTGTTTTCAATATATTGAAAATGCCGAAAAATTCCTTAAACAAATTAAAGATAAGGGTTACAATGCTGCCATTCTTGATAAGCACAAAGGTCTTTACCGTGTTTCCTATCAAAGTTTTGTATCCCGCAGCGAAGCCCTCGGTATTCTTGCCCGGGTAAAATCTACTTCGGATGGTGGGGCCTGGCTGCTTGTAAAATGATTATTTTCCTTCTTATTTAGGATCTTCCGGATTGAAAAAAAAAATTCCATACCCTTTTCTTACATTAATTTTAATGGCTTGGGGCTGCGCCCAGCAGATTGGGCCTTCGGGTGGACCAAAGGATTCAACCTCCCCCAAAATAAAAGAAAGTTTTCCCCAAAACTTTTCCGCTGGTTTTAAGGGCAATAAAATAAAACTGATTTTTGATGAATTCGTTCAATTGAAAGACCTTCAATCTAAAATGATTGTTTCGCCACCACTAAATGATTTCCCGCAGGTAAAAATAAAACGGAAAACAGTTGAATTTGAATTTGCCGATACCCTGCATCCCAATACAACTTACAACTTTAATTTTGGGGATGGGATTATTGATAATAATGAAGGAAATCCACTGGACAGCAACCTTTTTGTTTTTTCAACCGGGAATAATATCGATTCCCTTTTCCTTAACGGAAAAATTAAAAACGCATTTAATCTTTTGCCCGAAAAAGGAGTGATGGTAATGCTTTATGATAAATTCTCCGACTCACTTCCATACCTTGAGAAACCATTTTATTTTACAAAATCTAAAGATGACGGGAGCTTTAAAATTCCCTTTATGAAGGAGGGGAAATATAAACTTTTTGCTCTTAAAGGTGGAAATGGAAATTTTATTTATGATTTGGCGGATGAACATATCGGATTTCTTGAAACCCCCGTTTGGGCAGGAGATTCCGTAGAAAAAGAAGTTTGCTTGTTTGAAGAAAATGCTGCAAAACAATTTCTCAAAAGAGGCTATGCTGAACATTTTGGGAAAATTGTTTTTGTTTTTAATCTTCCTGCCGAAAAAGCAAAGGCAGTCCCATTATCTCCTATATTAAATAATGACTGGTTTATAGAAGAATGGTCGGAAAAAAAAGACAGCCTTATTTATTGGCTCAATGGCACTGCAGCAATGGATTCTATCCGGGTGCAGGTTTCTGTCGGAAATGAAATTTTGGATACGGTTGAAATTATAATACCCCCTAAAGAAAAACCAGGTACCCGGGGGGCAAGGGGAAAGAGGTTTCCTGAAAAATTAAATTTATCATCCCCAAGCGGTTCCCCGCAATCTTTTGACCTGTTTTCACCATTACAATTATTTGCAGAAAATCCGGTGAAAACTTTTGACAAATCCAAAGTATTATTTTTGGAAAACAAGGATACCATTTTAATAAATTTTGAAGAATCCCCTTCTCCCAGCCGCAAATTAACCCTCAAAAATAAATTTAAAGAATTTACCGAATATAATTTGTTTGTACCCCCCGGGGCAATGGAAGATATTTTCGGATTAAAAAATGACACCTTCAGGTTAAATTTTAAAACAAGAAAATTGGAGGATTACGGCAATATCAACCTGAAATTTAATTTTCAGAAAAATCCGGAAAAAAATCAATGCATTATTCAATTGTTGGATGAAAAAGAATCCTTGGTAAAAGAAAGCGTTTTCACTTCTGAAACAATGATAGTATTTCAAAATGTACCGGTCTCTCAATATAAGCTCAAAATGATTTTTGATAAAAACCTGAATTCAAAATGGGACTCGGGGAATTACCTGAAAGGAATTCAGCCCGAAAAAGTAATTTATTACCCGGCTAAAATTGATTTGAAGAAAAAATTTGATCTTGAATTGGAGTGGAAAATTGATTGAAATTATTTTCTATTTTTGCCTTCCTTAAATTGTTTAAGGGTATAGTTTAATTTAATAATTATGAGTAAAAATTTATTTGCCCTGTTCTTGTTGCTTTTTCCTTTTATTGTTTTCTCCCAGGTTGAGGGCGATTCAGCCACAAAGGTTGCTGATCCATCCATTCCCTCTTTATTACCACCCTCCGCTGATTCATTAAAAACGGATTCTCCCGAACAAACAGAATTAAAGCAAAAACCCGAAGCCCCGAAAGTGGATACGTCAAAAGTAAAAATTACCGACATGGGTGTGGCAGTTGCTCCCTCTTCCATGCGTTTCAGAGCGAAGCCCGGAAAGTCAGAAACAAAATATTTAACCATAACCAACGATACTTATTACCCGAAAAAGTTCAAACTAACATTTGCCGATTTTTCAATGGATAATTCAGGAGCAATTGACCAGACTCCCATAGGGAAAATTGACAATGAATATGGTTTAACCCGGTGGATTACCGCTTCTCCCAATTATGTTGAGGTAAAACCCGGGGAGAAAAAAAAGATTGCTATTGAAGTTAGTTTGCCTGATGAGGATGCCGCGTATAAAGCTGCCTGGTGTATTCTGATGGTAGATCAGGCCAAAGAAAAGGATTATATTATTCCGCCTACGGCAAAAGAAGGTAATATTTCAATGGGTGTTATTCCAGTGTTCGGTTTCGGGGTTTATATCTATCAAAATCCACCCAACGTAAAAATAAATAAAGTTGAAATTATCAGTTTTACTTTTAATTATGACAAAAATAACCGCTACATTCATTTAAGGGCTAAAAACGTTGGTGATGGAATTGGTTTCTGCAAATCTTATATTGAAATAAATAATATTAATACAGGGTATTCAGAAAGAATGCCTCTGCGGACATTTAATGTTTTGCCCGGACAGGAAAGGGAATACGAGTTTATGCTCCCGGGAAACATCCCAAAAGGAAAGTATTCTATCATGGGGGTTTTGGATTTCGGTAGTGAAGAGGAGCTTGAAGCTGCCGAAATGGAAATTATGGTTGAATAATTTGGTTGTTAATAGTCATTGGTAAAAATGATTGGTATTGCAAAAAGAGTAATTATGGTCAATGACAATTAATGACAAACAGTACCTATAAAAAAATTTCCCGCTGCCGGATTTGCGGAAACAAAAATCTTGAAACTGTAATTCACCTGGGAAACCAGCAGTTAACCGGAGTTTTTCCCCGAAATACAGGAGATAAAATTTCTTCCGGTCCTCTTACACTTGTAAAATGCCTTCCATCCGGTAATTCTGATTTTTGCGGCTTGCTTCAGCTCCGGCATTCGTTCAGCGATAATGAGATGTATTGCCAAACCTATGGCTACCGTTCGGGTCTTAACCGATCAATGGTAAACCACCTTGAAGGAATTGCAAATGAAATTATTCGAAAGACAAATATTCACAAAAGTTCGGTGGTTTTGGATATTGGAAGCAATGATGCCACTCTTCTGAAGTTTTTTGCATCCAAAGAAGCCTCCTTAATTGGATTTGACCCGGGTGGCAATAAATTTTTAAAATATTATCCTCACAATATTTTATTGGTTCCCGAATTTTTTTAGGCCAAAAAATTTTCTGAAACCACAGGAGGGAAAAAGGCGGATGTCATCACTTCAATTGCCATGTTTTACGATCTTGAAAAACCGCTTGAATTTATGTTTGAAATAGCCGAAATTCTTTCTGAAGGTGGCATTTGGGTTTTCGAACAAAGCTATCTTCC
>JAHEZO010000038.1 GCA_023250995.1 Flavobacteriales bacterium
CATAGTAAACCTCATTTTTTAAATCGAATTCAATTCTGATTTCAGGAAGAATTTTACCAATGGTCGCAAGTACTTTTCCTCTTAATTCAAAACTAAGTACATTGGATAAATAACCCGAATCATTTTGAATTACCTCTTCCATTTTATTTAACCCCAACCGCGTAAAAATATTTACAGCCAGCTCCTTTAAATTAAAAAAATCAGATTTTCCCTTTAGCGTATTCCAGGTTTCAGGATATTTTCTTCCGGTTAAAAACAGAGAAAGGACTTCCTCCTCCGAAAAATTACCGGCATGATAAGTATTCCCGAATTCAAATAATTTTAAATCCTCTTTTTTGCGATTCTGGTTATAGGCAATGGCTTCTAATCCGCTGAACAAAAGATTTTGCCTTAGCACATTTAATTCTGCGCTTAAAGGGTTTAAAATTTTTACGCAATTGTCAGGTTTCAAAAAGGGCCTGTTGTTATAGTAATCTGCCTTTGATAATGAATTCGACATTATTTCGGAAAAACCATTGGAAGACAAAAAATCTGAGACCAGATTCTGAATTTTATTTTTATCCGGCTTTGGTGAATGAGCTATTGAAACCCTTACCTGTTGCGGTATTTCAACATTGTTGTATCCGTAGATTCTCAATATTTCTTCCACCAGGTCAGCAGGCCTTTGGACATCTACTCTGAAAGGAGGTACTGAAAGGAAAAGTTTTTCTTTTGTCTCTTCCTTAATAATTATTTGCAGGTTTGTAAGGATTTGTTTAATAACAGCCGGATCAATTTTTTTTCCAATCAGCCGGTTGCAGTATTCGTATTCGAGGACCACCGCAGCATTTTCTTTTTTTAAGGGATAAACATCAATAATTTCTGACGAAATAGTTCCTCCTGCAACTTCCTTAATGAGTAAGGCAGCTCTTTTAAGGGCTTTTACTGTAATATTAACATCACTGCCCCTTTCAAAACGAAAGGAAGCTTCGGTGTGAAAATCGTGCCTCTTGGAAGTTTTGCGAATGAACGTGGGATTAAAATGAGCACTTTCCAGGAAAATGTTTTTTGTTTTTTCACTTACTCCGGATTTTATCCCTCCAAAAATCCCGGCAATACACATTCCTTCTTTTTCATTGCAAATCATCAGGTCGTCAGGATGCAATATTCGGTCTTTTCCGTCAAGGGTGGTAAATTTAGTGCCACCGGGAAGTGTTTTCACAATTACACGATTACCCTGAATTTCTTCGGCATCAAAAGCATGCAGGGGCTGGCCGCATTCGTGAAGCACAAAATTTGTTATGTCCACGATATTGTTTATTGGTTTTTGCCCTATTGATTTAAGCCGGTCCTGAAGCCAGGAGGGAGATGGTTTTACCTCAATTCCTGAAAGAGTAACAGCTGAATAACGTGAACATGCCTCCGGATTTTCAACAAAAACTTCGATTTTTTTTCCAACATTTTCTACTTTGAAATTTTCGGTTTCATCCTGGTACCCGGGTGTTTTCAGATTGGTTTGAAAATCGTGGTCAGAAGATTGGTGAAGAATTGCCATCAAATCCCTTGCAACTCCAATATGCGAAGCAGCATCAATCCGGTTTGGTGTAAGTTCTATTTCAAAAATCCTGTCGTCATCAATATTAAAATATTTATTTGCCGGAGTTCCCGGAATGGCATCCGGATTTAATACCATAATCCCATCGTGTGATTTCCCAAGTCCGATTTCATCCTCGGCACAAATCATCCCCTCTGATTCTTCTCCTCTTATCTTTGATTTTTTAATTTTAAATTCTTCACCGGTTGTGGGATACAAAGTTGTTCCAACGGTTGCAACAACTACTTTTTGCCCGGCTGCCACATTGGGAGCTCCGCAAACAATTTTTAACAAATTTCCATTTCCGGTATCCACTGTTGTTACACTCAGGCGGTCGGCATTGGGGTGCTGCATTTTGGTCTTCACCTCTCCAATAACCAAACCATCCAGCCCTCCTTTTACTGTTTGGTATTTCTCCAAATTACTCACTTCCAAACCCGAAAAAGTAAGCAACTTGGCTACTTCTTCCGCCTTAAGGTCAAAATTCAAATATTCTTTTAACCAGTTATATGATATTTTCATTTTTAATTATATTTCAAAAATTCAAGGGGTGAAAATAATCATTAATTAAAATCCTTTATGCATCTTTGCTAATAATAATACCTCTTTATTTTACTTAGGAAAACACTGAATATATTCCATGAATATTTCATTAATTATTGCAAACATTCTTACGGTGCTGGCATTTGTTATTCACACATTTGTTGGGGATAGGGAAATCAGAATACTTGAACCACAGGAGACAGAAAATGAGAACTTTCAAAAGCAGGAAAAATGGACCATGGCCAGATGTGGCTGGCATTGGGTTTCTTTTGGTTTGGTTTATTGTAATTGTCATTTCAAAAAAGTTTCCGAAAAACTTCATTAAACTTGGTCAATGGATTTTACTATTGATTATTGGTTGCCTGATTTGTTTATCCATAAAATGATGGTATGCTGAAACTTGGGGGATATTTTAATTTTTTTATTGCCTTGGGCCACCTGGTTGGTCTTTTTTGGGCTAAAGAAATGTTTGAAATAACCGGCATTGGGGGAGAAATGGAAAAACTTTCACAGATGAATGTTATTTTGCCCTATTTATTAACTGTTTTCGTAGCGGTGGTTTTTTTTATTTTCGGTCTTTATGGTCTTTCCGCCTCGGGTAAATTTAAACCTCTGCCATTATTAAAACCGGCTGTATTTTCCATTTCCGGAATTTATTTATTCAGGGGGTTGGGTGAATTAATTGCTGATACAATGCAAGGTATCCTTGCAATGGCTAATGCCATGTATTCTATTGTGGCCATCATTATTGGTTTGCTTTATCTATTGGGAGGATTTAATAAATGGAAAATGTTTTTTTCCCACAAACAGGCAAATCAAAAAAACAATTTGAATTTTTTCTTTTTTTGTTTTTTCTTTTTTTCCTTTTCCTTTTCTTTTTCGCAACCCACCACCGATGAACAGTTGGCCGTTCATTATTTTCAGAACGGGGAATTTGATAAAGCCATTTTATATTACGAAAAGCTTTACGATAAAAATCCCCTTGAAATTTATTATGGAAACTACTTAAAATGTTTGCTGAATACCGAAAACTACAAGGAGGCCGAAAAAATTGTAAAACACCAGATTAAAAAATACCCTGATGTGGTAAATTATCAGGTTGATCTGGGCTATGTATATTCAAAATCGGAAAATCCTTCCAAAGCAAAACAGCAATACGAAAAAATTATAAACGGCATGGTGCCCAATCCATCTCAGATTATTAGTGTTTCCAATGCATTTATTGCCGTGGGAGAACCGAAGTTTGCACTTTCCTCTTTGCAACGGGGAAGAAAACTATTGCACGATGGTTACCCATTTAATTTTGAAATAGCTGAAATATATTCTACCCTTGGAAATTTCGAAATGATGATTGATGAATACCTTTCAATGCTTGATCTGAACGAATCCTACCTTCAGGAAGTTCAAAATGCACTTCAGCGGAATATGGTATTTGAAACAGGATCGGCCCAGAATCAGATTTTAAAAACTCAATTGCTTAAACGTGTGCAGCAAAACGTTCACAGCAATGTTTTTGCAGAAATGCTTATCTGGTTGTACATTCAACAGCGCGATTTTGAGAATGCATTTATTCAGGTAAAGGCTGTGGATAAAAGGGGGATGGAGGAGGGAGGCAGGTTGATAACCCTTGCCCAATTGTGTACCTCAAATCAAAATTATGATATTGCAGTAAAATGTTACCAGTATGTAATTGAAAAAGGAAAAAACGGCAGTTTTTACTCTAATGCCAAAATGGAATTGCTTAATACCCTCAATCAGAAAATTACCACCACAGGCAATTACAAACAAACCGACCTTTTTGATCTTGAAAAGTTATATTCAACCACTATTGAAGAGCTGGGAAAATCAGCTGCCACCATTCCATTAATAAAAGATTTTGCATACCTCGAGGGCACTTATCTTCGAAAACCCGAAGAAGCCATACGCTTATTGGAAGAGGCTATTTCATTGCCAAGGGCAAGATCCCAAATGCAGGCAGAATGTAAAATTGCGCTGGGTGATGTTTTGGTAATTACCGGAGAAATCTGGGATGCCTCCCTTCTTTATTCACAGGTTGAAAAAGATTATAAATATGATCAACTTGGGGAGCAGGCAAAATTTAAGAATTCAAAAATATCCTATTTTACCGGAGATTTTAAATGGGCCAGGGCCCAACTGGATGTTTTAAAAGGTTCCACCTCAAAATTAATTGCCAATGATGCCATGCATCTTTCGCTGCTCATAACTGATAACACAGGAATTGATACCACCACGAATCCGCTCATAATGTTTGCCCGGGCCGAACTTCTTTCCATTCAGCACCAGGACTCAATCTCTATGTTGATTCTGGATTCGATAAACCTTTTATATCCCGGCCATGCCCTGGCAGATGATATCTTATTTCAGAAATACCGGATTTTTCTTAAACAGCAAAATTTTTTGGAGGCAGCAAACTCTCTTCAAAAAATCTTGGATAATTATTCAACCGATATTTTAGGAGATGACGCCCTTTTCCTTTTGGCTCAGTTGAACCATTTTAATTTAAACGATTTGGAAAAAGCCAAAGCACTATATGAAAAAATTCTGGTTGATTTTCCGGGGAGCATTTATACCGTGGAAGCAAGGAAAAGATTCAGATACCTGAGAGGGGATGCAGTTTCGAAGGATGAAATATTTTTAAATAACATTCACTGATGGGGCCAATTATTTTCAATGTTACTGTAAAAGTAGATTCAGATATTCAGGCTGAATGGCTGAGCTGGATGAAAGCAGAACATATTCCGGGAGTGATGAATACAGGATTGTTTTCCGGGAACCGGTTATGCAGGGTTCTTAATGATGAAACTGACGGAGTTACTTTTGCCGTTCAGTATTTCTGTAATAACCTGGAAGATTTTAAAAAATATGAACTCGATTTTGCACCTTCTCTTCGGAAAAAGCATTATGATAAATACGGTGAAAGAGCCCTTGCTTTCAGAACTCTTTTGGAAGTAATTTAATCAAAATTGATAAAGCCAAAAAAATATTTAGGGCAGCATTTTTTAAAAGATGATGGCATCGCCCGTCAAATTGTTTCAGCCCTTTCAAAAAACGGATATAACAATCTAATTGAAATCGGACCCGGTACAGGGGCACTTACTAAATTCCTGGTTCAGGATAAATCTGTTGGGTTTTTGGTAGTTGAAGTTGACGGAGAGGCGGTAGAGTTCCTGCGAAAAACTTTTCCTGAGCTGAGGGATAAAATTATTGAAGAAGATTTTTTAAAACTTGATCTGGAGCTTCTTTTTAATAAAATGGGTGCCGGAATGATGGCAATCATCGGGAATTTTCCTTATAACATTTCCTCCCAAATTCTTTTTAAGGTTTATGAAAACAGAGATAAAGTGGTGGAAGTTGTAGGAATGTTTCAAAAGGAAGTTGCTGAACGGATTTCAGCCGTTCCTAAAGGGAGAAATTCCGGAATATTGACCATCCTTTTGCAGGCCTTTTATAAGGTTGATTATTTATTTACCGTTAATGAAAATGTTTTCTCACCGCCTCCAAAAGTAAAATCGGCTGTCATAAGGATTATAAGAAATGAAGTAAAAAATCTGGGATGCAATGAAGAACTTTTTAAACAGATTGTAAAAACAGCTTTTAACCAGCGAAGAAAAAAACTAAGTAATGCTCTGGGTACATTTCTTGAAAAGAAAAATATTTTAATTAATGAAAGAATAGACCTTTTTGCCAAAAGAGCTGAACAACTAACTGTTCAGGATTTTATCCTGCTTACCGGTTGGATTGAAAGAGGTGGGAGGGAAGAGAGAAATAGTTAATATTTCAGGGATGAAGAAGGTTCAATGGTTGGTATTGGGAAAAGAGAATAAGGTATAGGGAATAGGGTAGAAGGTAGTGGGTAGTGGGTAGAAGGTAGTAGGTAGTAGGTAGGAGGTAGAAGGAAAAGGGAAGATGGAAGATGGAAGATGGAAAAGAGAAGGGGGAAAATGGAAGAAGATAAAGTATTATTTGTGGTTGAATTAATTATTTTAAACCTCCAAATTCAGGGGTAAAATTTTCAGGTCTTTCTCAATGCAGGCATCCTTAATTTCGGTAAACACCTTAATGGGTGAAACCCCCTCTGCCCACAAGGCTCCCAGCACTGCCACTCCTGAAAAACCAAATTCCTTTGCCTTAAAAATGTTTTGGGTTTTAACTCCCCCGAGGGCAATTACCGTTTGGGGGGCTTTAATCAGGGTTTGTTTTAAAATTTCTTCGTTAAACGATGAGCGGTAATTTTTTTTAGAAATGCTGTCGAACACCGGGCTCAGGAAAACATAATGGTATTTCTTTTTTTCTCTCAGCAAATCAGAAATGCTGTGAAAGGTGGTGGTTACCGCAAGATTCGGATTTAAAAGTTTGAGAATTTTTAATTTGATTAACATGAAAAATTTTTTCTTTTTCTGTTTTTCAGTGATATGAATTCCCTTTAACCTGAATTTAATTGCAAGATTATGGTGCGTATGTATGATTACTCTGTTGAGATATTCTTTTGGAAATTTATTGAGGTATTTATTCATCCTTCGGGACGAAAATTTTGGCTTCCTGAGGTGAAAGGCCTCTAATCCGTTTTCAAACAGGCCGGGTAAAATCTTTAATTCCGAATCAAATTTTGCAGGACTGGATACAACAATCAGGCGCATTTTTATCAGTTTTGATACGATTCTTTAAGGGTTTGGGACGCGGATTTTGCAGCTAACGAAATTTCTTTCATTAAGGAGTAATTTTTTTCAATGGCATTCCCTACAACAAGGATATCTGCACCAGCCCTGTAGGCTTCAAGTGCCTTTTCACCGCTATTAATTCCCCCGCCAACCATAAGGGGGACAGAAATATTTTTTCTTACACCGGAAATCATTTCCGGAGGAACAGCGTTTTTTGCCCCGCTCCCGGCATCAAGATAAATTAATTTTAATCCGAGCATTTCACCGGCCAATGCAGTGCAAACGGCAATTTCAGGCTTGTCATTTGGAATAGGAAAAGAATTGCTCAAATAGGAAACAGTGGTAGGTTTTCCGGCATCAACCAGAATATAACCAGTGGATATTGTTTCCAGATTAGCCCTTTTAATGTAAGGCGCTGCAATAACATGCTGGCCTATCAATGCCTCCGGGTTGCGGCCCGAAATAAGCGAAATAAAAAGAATAGCATCAGCATGACTGCTTATTTGCATGGGGCTTCCGGGGAAAAGCAAAACCGGAATGTCGCAATTTTTTTTTATGTTCGAAATGCAAAAATCAAGGTTATTTGAGGTGAGTAAACTTCCGCCTACAAAAAAGAAATCCACTTTTGAAATTACAGCATGGTCAATTATTTGGAAAAGGAGCTTTTCTTCCAGTTTGTCGGGGTCAATTAAAACTGCAAATTGTTTTTTTTCCTCCTGTTTTTTTGAAATAATATCACTATAAATCATGATACAATATTAGCCAAATCTCTGATATAAACAAGCATAAAGCCATTAAAAAATTTAAATTCGAGAACAAATTTCTTTCTTCCCAATTCCCAGTCCAGTGTGGCTTTTACCTCATTTGATCTAATAATATCTACCGGTTCAATGAGTATTTGCTCAGCGAAATTTATATTCCCTTTCCCGTGCTCATTGTAAATACTTTCTTTAACTCCCCAATATAAATGAAGCTGTCCGCTTATATCTTTATTGCTTTCTATTTCTGCAAGCTCTTTTCTGTTTAAAAATTTGTCTTTTATCCGCAAAATTTTTGGTGTTATTTTTTGAATATCTATTCCCGTAGAATGTTTTTTGTCAATTATTACAGCAACATATTGGTGTGAATGGGAAATTGAAATATGCAGCGAAGATTTCTTAAGATGGGGCTTTCCGAATTCATCATAAAAAATTTTTGCATTATTTCCTAACATCTTTCGGATTAAAAACCTTGTTCCGATAATTTCTTTTTTCCTGTTATCATTTTTAATGCGGGTTAATTCAACCTTTTCATTTTTAGTTAATGTAACAGTTCCCATTATTTCATGGGCTTCTACAGGCGGAATTTCAAGAATACCTACCTCACAGGATTCGGATATTTTATTGTGGAAAACAACTTTCATTTTATCCGGAATTTTATTTTGCTAATTTAACTTTATTACTCAATTTGTAATTCAGCTATACAGGTTTCGCGCTTTAAAAATGAAAAAAAATACACGCAAAGCCCGCTATGTTTTGCAAAGTTTTAATTCCCAATACAAGTTCAGCCAATTTATTTATTCCAGAAATGCAATATTGATAATTTTGCCTTGTATTTAATTAGTACAATGCAAACCACGGTTTTTGAAACACCCATTGAATTTTTGAAAGGAGTTGGCCCCGAAAGGGCAAAACTTTTAAAATCCGAACTAAACATTTTTACTTTCGGTGACCTCGTTTGCCACTACCCTTTCCGTTATGTTGACCGTTCCCGTTTTTATAAAATAAATGAGGTAAATGCTGAATTGCCCTACGCCCAAATTATTGGCAAGATCAGAAATATTTCCAATGCCGGTGCAAATCGCCAATTGCGTTTAACGGCTGATTTTTATGACGAAACAGGTTCAATTGAACTGATATGGTTCCAGGGAGCAAAATGGGTGCGAAAAGTTTTAACCGAAAATGCTGAATTTATTGTTTTTGGTAAACCGGTTTATTTTAAGGGGAAACTAAATATTATCCATCCTGAATTAAACTTATTAAAACCAAAGACCGGAGGGCAGGATCTTCATGGCTTGGAAAACCCTTCCTCAAGAGAAAAGCCGGGAGGCATCGGATTAACATTACAGCCCGTTTATTCAACCACCGAAAAACTTTCGGCCATGGGCCTCAACAGCAGGGGAATTCAGAAACTTCTATCCTCCCTTTTTGAAAAAATACAGGGATCAATACCCGAAAATCTTTCTGAAGATATTCTCCTGAAATGGAAATTGCTTAAAAGGAATGAAGCTCTCCTTAAAATTCATTTTCCGGATAATGCCCGGGCTTTAAAAATGGCTCAATCGAGATTGAAGTTCGAAGAATTGTTTTTTATTCAAATTGAAATTTTAAAAATTAAAATGTCGAGGGAAAAAGGTTTGAGGGGACTTGTTTTTGCAAAAGTTGGGGAGATGGTAAACCGCTTTTACAAAGAAATTCTGCCTTTCAGTTTAACCGAAGCTCAAAAAAGAGTTATTAAAGAAATCAGGAGAGATTTGGGAAGCGGTAAACAAATGAACCGGCTGTTGCAGGGAGATGTTGGAAGTGGTAAAACGATGGTTGCTCTAATGTGCATGCTGATTGCTGCAGATAATAATTTTCAATCCTGCCTCATGGCCCCCACTGAAATTCTTGCTAATCAGCATTACCGGAATATTTTATTTTTACTTGAAAAGCTTGGTTTAAAAACAGCACTTCTTACCGGGACAACAAAAGCAAAAGAAAGACGTGAACTGCATCAAAATCTCCTCAATGGAGAAATTAAAATCCTCATCGGCACACATGCTTTGATTGAAGAAGAAGTTAAATTTAAAAACCTGGGGTTGGTTGTTATTGATGAGCAACACCGTTTCGGGGTGGAGCAAAGGGCAAAAATGCAGATGAAACGCCCACCGGACATTCCGGATGAATCCTCCGAACATCCTCCTGAATTTAGAAACCCCAATGATTTGGCTAAGGTGGTATCTCCACCTGCTTTTCAGAGTCCGCCACATGTTCTTGTCATGACGGCCACTCCCATCCCGCGTACTTTGGCCATGACTATTTATGGAGATTTGGATGTATCGGTAATTGATGAACTGCCCCCCGGCCGCAAGCCCATTAAAACCCTTCATTTTACCGATGCCCAGCGATTGCAGCTTTACGGAATGATGAAAAAGGAAATTTCAATGGGTCATCAGGTTTATGTTGTTTACCCATTAATTTTCGAATCGGAAAAGCTTGATTATAAGCATCTGGAGGAAGGGCTTGAGGCCCTCGAAATTTCTTTTCCAAAACCCCAATTTCAGATTAGCGTGGTACATGGAAAAATGAAACAAAAAGGGAGGGAATTGGAAATGGAAAGGTTTTTAAAGAAAGAAACCCAAATTTTGGTTTCTACCACGGTGATTGAGGTAGGAGTGGATGTGCCCAATGCCTCTGTAATGGTGATTGAAAATGCCGAACGTTTCGGCCTTTCTCAACTTCACCAGTTAAGAGGAAGAGTGGGGAGGGGTGCTGAGCAATCGTATTGTATTTTATGTACAGGGGATAAATTAGGCCCCGATGGCCGGTTAAGGATGCAAACCATGGTTCAAACCAATGATGGATTTAAAATTGCCGAAACCGATTTGCAGCTCCGTGGGGCGGGTGATCTTTTGGGAACCATGCAAAGCGGTGAAATTAATTTGCGCATTGCCAACCTTGCCCTTGACGGACAAATATTGCAGGCAGCAAGAAAAACAGCAGAAGAAGTTTTATCAGATGATATTAACCTTGCAAAGCCCGCAAACCTTCCTGTAGCAACTCAATTTGCAATTCTTCAAAAAGGAAAAAAGGACTGGAGCCGGATATCTTAGGGATTGGTAATTGGCACAAAATACCATTTAGGAATTAAATTAAGTTTTCAGATATTATTTTCACCTGACCTCTCCTTCCGCCTCCTCACAACGTTTCCTTGAGCCACCTGAAAAATTCATGTTGCCATACCAATGCATTCTGAACTTGTAACACCCAGTGGTTTTCATTGGGGAAATACAGAAACATGCTCTTTATTCCTTTCAGTTGTGCTGCGTTGAATGCTTCCTGCCCTTGCCCCACTGGTACACGGTAATCTTTCCCTCCCTGAATTATTAAAATAGGGGTGTTCCATTTGGCAACCATGTTTATGGGATCAGCTTCATTATAACTTTTTTGTGCTGCAACATTATCTTTTTCCCAATAGGGGCCTCCCAAATCCCAGTTTACAAACCACATTTCTTCTGTAGTACCGTACATGCTTTTCCAGTTAAAAATTCCATCGTGAGAAATGAAAGTTTTAAAGCGATTTTCATGTATTCCTGCAAGGTAAAAAACGGAATACCCGCCAAAACTGGCTCCAATGCAGCCAATCCGATTTTTATCCACAAAAGGTTCTTTTAAAAATTCGTCAATGGCACTCAGGTAATCTTTCATCACTTGTCCACCGTAATCTTTACTAATCTGAGCATTCCATTTTACCCCATGCCCAGGCATTCCTCTTCGGTTAGGAGCCACCACAATATAACCATTAGCGGCCATCAGTTGGAAGTTCCATCTGAATGAATAATATTGTGATAGGGGCGATTGGGGGCCTCCCTGGCAATACAATAAAACCGGATATTTTTTTGAAGCATCGAACCCAGGGGGATAAATAACCCATTCCGTCATTTGAAGCCCATCTGTGGCAGGTACCCAACGCTTTTCAATTTTACTGGAATTTATTGTTTCATAGAGTGAATCATTTACATGTGTCAGCTGTTTCATTTTCCCGTTGCTGATTTCTACCACAAAAAGTTCGGAAGCATGATTCATATCCATTCTTGAAACTACCAGAGTATTCCCCGCCTGCCCAATGATAGCACTCACATCAAAAATGCCATCGGTAATTTGTTTTATGGGGCTAATTAAACCGGAAGGTGAATATTCCACTTCAAAAAGTTGTATTGTTCCTCCGGTGGGGGCTATAAAAAATATTTTCTTTCCATCGGCACTCCATTTAAAACTTGTTACAGTTCCATCCCAGTTTTGGGTAAGATTAATTTTAATAGAATCTTTATAAACGATGATATCGTTTTTGTCCGATTCGTTCCCATCGGTTTTCATGCTTAACCAGGCCAATACACCTGCTGATGAATAGGCAGGGTGCATATCATATCCATTCATTCCGGTTGAAAGGTTGGTGGTTTTTTTGCCGGCCAGGTCATAGGAAAAAATATCGGTGTTTGTGCTAAGGGTGTATTCTTTCCCGTATTTTTCTTTTGTAACGTAAATTATTTTTTTTCCATCAAAACTCCAAATGGCATCTTTATCTTCTTCAAAAGGTTTTTGTGGACATTCATAAGGTACACCGGGCATAATGTCAATTCCGCTGTCGGTTTTATTTTCATTCATTGAACAAACAAAAACATGGCTGAATGAGCCGTCTTCCCATTCGTCCCAGTGGCGGTATATGAGGTCATCATAAATCATTGCTTCAGATTTTTCAAGTTTGGGATAATAATCTTTTCCGAAAACTTTTTTTATTTTAACTTCTTTAAAAATGATTTTGTTTTTCCCATCGGGTGAAATTTTATTATCCCTCAAAATGCTGTCGGTTTTTTCAATTTCTTTTGCCGTTCCCCCTTCCAGTGGTATCGAATATTTTTTTGTTATTCCTTTATTCTCTTCCTGGTTATAGTTTCGCACACTGAAAAGGACTGATTTTTGGTCGTTTGAAATACCCAATCCGGTTACCCTGCCGAGTTGCCACATTTTTTCGGGAGTAAGGTTTTGTTGGGCGGAGAGAGGGGAGAGAAAAAGGATATTTGAAAAAAGAATAAGAAGTTTTTTCATAAATATTTTTTTGGTTTTCAGAGTAAAAAACCGATAACAATTAAAAGTTTTTTTTGCAAAAATAAGATTGTTTATTTTGGTAAAATATAAAAATATTGGTTTCCCCCAATAAAATTCTGCGCAACTCACCGTCTGCTCCGCGAACCTATGCGATAAAAATTTTAACACCGAAAATATGGAGAAATTTCACCGGGGTACCCAGAGAAAAAATAATTTATGCGTGAATCCTGATTTTAAATCCTCTATTTCTGAATTTCAAAGTTGAGCAGATTTTTGGGGTGGGTGTTTAGAGCTTTGGCAATTTCAATTAAATAATAAACGGATGGGTTTACCTTACCGTTTTCAATTCTTTCAATACTTTGAGGGTCTTTAAAAGCAGCCCTTGCAAGATCGGCCTGGCTCCAGCCTTTATGTTCGCGCAGCTTTTTTATATGCTTTCCCAATAATTTAAGTAGGGGACTTTTTTCCATTGTACTCTCCAAAGAGGGTGCAATGTGAAATTTTTGTCAAAAAAAAGCATCAACAGATATGTTGATGATTAAATTTAATTCTTAAGTTTGTTTATCCTCCGCTATTATTTTTTAATTTTAAACTTTCAATTTTATGAAAACCAAAGTAATTGCTTCGCTAATAATTCTTGTTCTTGTTATAAGGACATTTACTATTTATGCACAACCTACCGTTACCCAGGAATGGGTTCAAAGGCATAGCGGCACAGATTCAATTGGCGGTGGCGGGTTTGCCATTGATGCGCATAAGCACACATTTGTGGCCGGGGTAAGTTTTGATTCAACAGGGATTGTTGTTCCTACGGTCTTCAAGTACAGCAGCAACGGTACTTTGTTATGGACTGCCTCCTATAATGCAACTACTGGTACAAGTTTTTCTCAAAACTCCATTACTTCAGTTATCGCGAATAATCAATGTGAGGTTTATGTTTCCGGAACTTTAAGAGACAATACCAATCTGAGCCATTTTTTTATTTTAAAATTTAATGGTGCGGGAGTTTTTCAATGGATTCAAAAACTTAACGGGGAAGGAAAAGCAAATTCCATGTTCCTTGATAACATGGGAAATATTTATGCCGCGGGTTACATTACCGATAGTGCCACAGCGAATACCATTCAGCAAACACAAAGCATGGTTTTGGTAAAATACAGCAGTAGCGGGCAGCAATTGTGGATGAAAAAATATGACAACGGTGGCTCTGAACTTGGCATGGAACTTACACCGGATAATAATGGAAATATTCTGGTAACCGGGATTGGTACGCCACCACCACCGGTAATTGTAAAAGGTAGTCCGGCCCCTCCTGTGGTTCCTTTTGTCTTCACTGTTAAATACGATGACTCCGGCAATCAATTATGGGCAAAAAGTTATTCTGCTCTCATTGATTTGGGCAACGGATTCCTTTCTTCTTTTCTCCCTTTTAGCCATATTGTTGCTCTCTCTGACGGAAGTGCCATAGTTGCAACAAGTGCACAAGGTACAACTAATGTAGATTTTCTTATTCTAAAATACGATTCTGCCGGTGACCTTCAATGGAATGTTACTTACAATGCCACCAACGGGAGGAATGATTATCTTAGAGGATTAAAAACGGATGCATTCGATAATATTTACCTTGCCGGCAGTAGTGTAAATCAAAGTACAGGCAAGAGTGAAATTCTTACAGCCGCCTTTTCTGCGCAGGGAAATTTACTCTGGAATTCAATTTACCACGGAGCAACGGCTGTATCGGATGAACCTTTTGCATTATCGCTAGACAATTTGGGCAATTTATATATTGCCGGTGCCACTTACCCTGCTAATGGCCCACCCGATTACCTCACAATAAAATACAACTCAACCGGAATTTTACAATGGGAAAAAATTTATGTTGGACCTGCCGGAGGACCCGATTTTGCTCTCGCACTAAAAGCCACAGCCAATGATGTTATTTATGTAACTGGTTTAAGCGGTGGAAGTACAACACCTTTTGATTTTGCAACGGTAAAATATAGTTCTCCGTGTACTCTTACGGCTAATGCTGGTTCCGATACTTCCCTTTGCAGCGGCCAAAGCACCACCCTTACTGCCTCAGCTACCGGTGGAACAACGCCATTTTCATTTAATTGGGGCAATGGAGAAACAACGGCAAGTACAAATGTTTCACCCACCGCCAACACAAATTATAAAGTAACCGTAACTGATAATAATGGTTGTACCAGCAAGGATAGTGTGCAAATTACAGTGAATGCACTTCCTAATGCAGATGCGGGTGCGGACAAAACAATTTTTGAAGGGCAAAGTGTACAAATTGGGAGTACTCCGATAGGAGGGTATACTTATAGTTGGGAACCGGCAACAGCTCTGAGCGATGCGAATGTTGCAAATCCTCAGGCAAGCCCGGTAGTATCAACAACGTATACCTTAACCGTTTTAAATGGGAATGGGTGCACAGCAACGGATGTTGTTACAGTTACTGTTATACCCCCCACAATTATTATTGATACTAATTTATTTACTTATGCCGAGGTTTTTAAAGATACCATTGTCCATATAATTTGGGATAAGCATTCAAATAATTCTATTTATAAATATACAATTGAAAAAAGTTTGGATGGAATAACTTTTTCCCCTCTTGATTCTATTGAAACGGTTAACCTGATAGATATTTTGGTTTTGCCCGATTCTTTGATAGATTCTTATGGAGGAATTATGTTTTCAACAGAAAGTAATCAAGGCTTTATTTATAATGAAATAAACATAAATTTCAAGAAATTGTTTTCAAATGGTTATAGAGTAAAAATGAATACAACCAACAATGAAATTATTTATTCTAAAACATTTTTACCTGTTGTTTATAAAACAATTTCTGAGGAGTTTCCTCCCGTAAAATTGTTTCCCTTTTGTCCACCAGTAGGCCCTACACCCCCTGTAGGTTGGATTTCCACCGGACTTATATATACACAGACAATAATTGGCAATGATGGATATTGTTGCCTTATTACTTATGGATTATATGAAAACCCAAATCAAATTTCATGTTCCCCAGGTCCCTGTATTGAAAATAGTAAACCGCCAATTATACAAGATTGCCTATGCTTTTGCACTTATGATCCCTGTTGTCAACATTACTGTTCACAGTTTACCCAATGTGGGTGTTATTTAGCATGGCAACCATGTAGCGGTTATTATAATAATTATGGATGGTTTTATGATGTTATAGATGCAACGAATTTATCAATAATACCACAAAATCCCTCCATCTGTTCGGGTCAAAGCGTAACGTTAAGTTTAAATCATCCACTTCCTGTTAATGGTCAAATCATCTGGAGTACCGGTGCAAATACCCCAACGATTACCGTGTCTCCAACCGCAACATCATTTTTTTATGCAACTGTTACTATTGATGGCTGTGAGTTTTTTGTATCAACATGGATTTACATTGTGCCACCCCCGGTAATAACCGTTACTCCGGCCAATTCAGCCATTTGCAGCGGCAATGGAGTTACTCTTACAGCATGTTGTGCAAACTCTTTTACATGGTCTCCCTCAAATGGTCTAAGCTCCACCACTGGTGCAACCGTATTTGCAAATCCCACCGGAACCAAAACATACACTGTTGTTGGAACAGTAAATGGCTGTTCAGGAACAGGGTTTGCAACAATAAATATTTTGCAAGGACCTTCGGTTAACATTCTTGCTTCTGATTTTTGTGAAGGGGAAGCCAACAAAAACCCCATTGCAATTATTAATGGAGGAAATGCCCCTTTTACTTATTTGTGGAATAATGGTCAAACCGGGCAATCGGCTACCGGTCTTTCTGCCGGAATTAATAATTTATCGGTAACGGTTACAGATGCCAATGGATGCAAGGGAAGCAATGAAAAAATAATTAATATTTTCCCCGCCCCCATTGTTGAACTCGGTCCTAATTTCTCCTTTTGCCAAAACGCAATATTATCCGCCAACTTAACAGGGGGAACTCCTCCCTACTATTATATTTGGAGTAACAATAGCCAAAGCCAGTCAATTAATGTAAATGCCTCTGGCAACTATACAGTATTTATTGTTGATGCTAATGGCTGCACCGATTCTGACGAAATTATTATTACCAAAGATCCCCCCATTTCCATAACCTTTGCCACCACCAATACCAACTGCGGGAAAACAGGAACCGGAACCGTTATTGCCACAGCCACAGGAGGAACTTCCCCATTCACTTATTTATGGAGCAACGGGCAAACCGGAGCTACCGCCACAGGTTTGAAAACCGGAAATTATTATGTTACGGTTACTGATGCCATTGGCTGTATCGGGACAGGAAGCGTAACCATTACCAATTACCCACCACCTACAGCCACCATTACATCATCTTCCCCTCAACCGCTTATCTGTGAATCAAAAATTTCATTTTTTGCAAATCCAAATCCAACCGGAACATATACTTACAAATGGAGTACTAACCCCTCAATTTCATTCACGGGGCAAAGCACCTCGGCTATTTTGATTTCCAACTGGCCGGTTGGAACCACCAGCGGAATTGTTACGGTAACCGTTACCGACAACCACGGATGCTCTGCCACCACATCAATTAATGTAGAGCCATGCTGCTTAACAACACCTGTGGGCGGCACAGTATTTCTCAATAATGCCAAGGCATCAAATTACGGAGCAAGTTTTACGGGAAGTATTTTATACATTAATGGTGTTTTTAAAATTGACCAGAACTTCAGTATTTCAAAATGTTTGATTAATATGGGCAAAGATGGCCGTATTGAAATTCCGAATACAGTAAATAATGTACAGTTGATAATAAGTTGCACCCAATTAACTGCCGGTTGCGGAGAAATGTGGGATGGCATTTATGTAAACCCAGGAAGTGCCGGCAATAATTCTTTGCTTATGGAGGCCCCTGCGTGCAGTACGGCTACACCGGTACGGAACCCTATTTTAGAGTATGCCAAAAATGGAGTTGTTTCAGTAAACGGAGGAAAATACACTGTTTGGGGATACACTTTCCGGAATAATTATATAGGAATTGATGTTCGGCCATTTGCAGCGAATCATACCGGCCTGGTTTACAATTGCACCTTTAAAACCCAGGGAACGGGCCTTATTTCTCCCATGAGCGGAAAGGCACATATAGGCATACAGGTTAACGAAGTTCAAAATTTATTAATAGGGGTTGCAGGAACCACCACAGCTCAAAACAATCATTACAAAAATGTTTTTGATAATTTGCATTTTGGTATTGTATCTGGCAACAGCAGCATTTATGTTGTGAATAACGATTTTAAAAACATCACTCACCAAACATTAAGTTGCAACCCACCCGGACCTTGCCTCCCAAACCCGGGGGTTGCTATTTGGGCCACCGAACCACAAAACCTTAATGCAAACAGAACACTAAAGGTAGGAGGTTCGCTTTACGAGCAAAATAAATTTACCGATTGCGGAACCGGCATAAAAGCCGAAGGGTATTTAAACTCCGACATTCAAAAAAATGTTTTTTCAATGGATATTTCAACCGCATTAAGTCCGGGAGTTGCAGTTTTTATTCAGAATTCCCAGTTTAAAAACATAAAAATAAAATCCAATACTTTTAATAAATTTAAAACCGGTATTTACTGCAAAAAAGTTTCGGGCTCAATAATTTCGGTTGATGCAAACGGGCTAAGCAATAGCGGAAGCAACAGTAACTCGGCCGTAGGCATTAGGATAGAGAATGCTCTGGCCCTTTCTTTTTTGGGCTCCACCTCAATTACAAACAATACTCCCATAAGCGGGGTGCAAGCAGGTATTTACCTTAACGGAACCGACTGGCCCAATGTATGGCTGAACAAAATTACACTTGGGCAAAATAATAATACTATAAACAATGCCTCCACGGTGTATTATGGTATAAGGGCTTTAAACAGCCGGGCACCAACCATTGATGGGAACGAAATAAAACGCGCAAGCAATATTGCCCCCGGAAATAACCCACCCTCTTCATTTAACAATGGCAGCAACAGCAAACTTATTGGCATTTCGGTGGAGAGCAGCAACAATTCAATTGTAAAAAACAACAACCTCGCTCAAATGGCTACAGGTGTGCGTTTTTTCAACAACACAATTATTGATGCCGACTTTCTCTGCAATTATATGGTTAATTGCCAAAGAGGGGTAACTATTGAAAAATGCGATATTGGAAACCAAGGGATTTTCCCCGGGAATCCTCCGGGCCCAATTGATGACCAATGGTTTTACTCCGGCACTTTTCAAAGAGAGGCGGATGTAATGGGATTTTTTGCACCACAAAACAAATATTGGTATGTCAGAGACCTTAGTTTACCTTTTGGGCCAGGGCCTCAATTTTCTATTTATATTAATCCTGCGGGATTAATAATTCCAATTCTTGGGAATACGTCCGCTTTATTTAACTGTACAAACCCTTGTGGTACTATTTTTCAATGTAAACAGAAAAAGTTAGCAGCCATTACTCAAAATCAGTCGCCTTATAATTTTCTATCATTTGAAGAACAATTTCTATCGAAACAAGCAGCCTTGGACGCTTTATGGAACGAGCCGCAATTACTGCAACAAGGTACACCAGAAGATAGTATTTTGCAATCATTCAAAGATAGTATTTTACAAACCAACCTTGGGAAGATTCGAAAGGTAAAAGAATCAATTACAAATAACAATTTTTCATTGGCAATGCAGGAAAATACTAGTATTATCCCGGGTAACTTAATGGAAGAAAATTCTAAAACCTTAAATGAAATTTATCTTCATTCTTGGGCTATTGAAAAATTTGAGATTGATTCAGCGGATATTCATGTAATTAAACAAATCGCATTCCAAAATCCTATTGATGGTGGGGTGGCAGTATATTCAGCAAGAGTTATGTTAGGAATTATTTTGGATGATTTCTCTCCAGTGATTATGGCCAAAAAGGCCAATTCAGAAAATCCAATTGAATTGATTAGTTTGAAGGATGATTTTTTTATCAGCAAAATATATCCTAACCCATCAAGCGGAACAATGCAAGTAGATTATTTAATTGACAAAAAAGAAAAAGCAACTCTTGAAATAATGGATATTTCAGGTAAAATAGTTTCGAAATTTTTGCTCGACCCAAATAATGATAGGTTGGTAATTACAAAGAATTTTTCCGATGGAATCTATTTTTACTGCATCAAGACATGGGATAAGGTGATTTTGATTGATAAAATTGTAGTTATAAAGTAATTTTTCTTCAAACGGATTATGAAAAATTATTTAGAAATAGGAATAGTGATAGTATTTTTTCAAACAGAGGCTAACTCATTCTCACAAAATTTGGTGCCAAATTCAAGTTTTGAGATTTACGATACTTGTCCGGATGGATTAAGCCAAATCTATAATGCTTCACCTTGGTTTCAACCAAATAATTATGGAAGTAGCACGGATTTTTATGTTCCTTGCACAACAGATATTAGTGCAGGTGTTCCCTCCAATTTTGCAGGGTTTCAGTATGCAAATACTGGTATTGGATATTGTGGTTTTTCTGCTTTTTTTGGACACCCACAAGGAACAAAAGGTAGGGAATATCTAGAGGTGAAATTGAACGATACACTTTGTAGCGGGAAAAAATATTGTATCCAATTTTCCGTTTCACTTTCCGATAACTCTGGTAAAGCTATTGATGCAATTGGAGTTTATTTTTCTGTGGACAGTGCTCTTTATAGTAGTGCTGATTATTCGAATATTACTTTTTCCCCTCAGGTTGTTAATTCAGCTTGGAATATTATTTCCGACACTGCTAAATGGGTTAATATTACAGGAGAATATATTGCGGCTGGCGGTGAAAGATTCATTACAATAGGTAATTTTTATCCTGACTCGCTTACCAATGTTTACACCTCAAATCCTATGGGAATTGCATATTACTACATTGACGATGTTTCCGTAATGCTCTGCGATGACACCTGCAAAGAAACCCCACCGGTTGCAAAATTCAATTATTCTGATACCGGTCTCACTGCAAAATTTAATAATCTCTCTACAGCAAC
>JAHEZO010000190.1 GCA_023250995.1 Flavobacteriales bacterium
ATGCTGTTGGGAAAAAGCATGCAAAATTATTTCTTTGCAGCGGCATCCCCTAAAATTTCATTTTTAAGTTTGCCAAAGGAATCGGCAAGCTTTGCAGCTTGGACCTCAGCCAAGTGTTGAAGGGCTTGGCGGTAAGTTTTTTCAGCCGCTTCAAACGCTGGCCTAAGGGCTTGCATTTCTTGATCAATATGATCCAATTGAAGTTTATCAATCGGGTTATGGGGATTTAAAGTTTTTTTAAGGTTAAATAATTTTTGCCATTCTCCCCTCATTCTATTTACTTCCATTTTGGAAGAAACAATATCCATTGCTCGATCTATGGGTGCCTTTTTTACAGGTTCGGTTTTAGACCCGCCCCCGCCTGTTGTTGCCATTGCCACAGTATTTGCAATCCCTGCCAAACCACCCGCCCCGGGTCCTCCAAGAACTGCAACAACACCAGCTCCAGCCTTGCTGGCGTTTCCACCGGCCACTACCAGGGCAGGGGCTAAACCACCTGGAATTGTGGGAACTTTTGGTGACCCACCGGCAAATGACAAAACTGCATCGCCAACATTGCCGACTGTCTCAAAAGTGTGGTTCTCATTTCCGGTGGCCTGATCAATACCCTTTCCGGCAATTTGGCCTAACCCGGTTGGAATTAGGAGAGGAGCAGAAGGGGCTGAACTAAACTGATTACCAATTTGCTCAACACCAGAGGCGGCAGTGAGTGAACCATTAATTACTAAAGCAGCCCCCAAAACCTGAGTTGCTCCTGTTGGTGCCAACATTAATGCTGCTCCCCCTACACCCTGCACAATTCCTCCGGCAGTTTTTGCCGTTCCTAACATTACGTTTTGTGCCCTATCTAAATAATATTCCGCATTGTATTTAAAGAATTCATTTCCGTCAACATCCTTAAATAAAATTGGGTTATTTCCGGCAAATACAAAAGGACTTAATCCGGGATAATTTCTAATTAGTGGTTCAACACTTAACCAACGGCCACCCCTGGAATCATAAATTCTTGCACCAAAATCATAGCTGTTTCCACTTCCTTTTATTTCCTTGTCTTTTTCTTTTCCACTAAAACCAAACCTGTAGTTATCTGAAAAATAAGTTCTGTTTAATTGTTCCATTCCAAATGGAAAATAATTGCAATAATTTTTAATGGGGGAAAAAAAACCCTTGGAAAGGTCGTTTTTATCAACCGGATTTTTTATGTCGGGAATAATTACCGAAAGGTTTCCAAGGTGGTCTTTCAACTCATATTCCCTCATGTTTTTTTTGTGAAAATAAAATTGGGGATACGCTTTAAAAAATGATATTAATCCAAAAAGGGATGAAAGAAAAAGTATTTTTGGATAATGTGATATGTCCATGAAAAAGAATTATTTATAAACTATCGGAAAAAAATTGGTGATAAATCCAAATTAGTTTCAGGTAAAATTAAAAATTGTTTTCATTTCCTTTAAATCGAAATTTATTTTCTGAAGAAGTAGAAAACTTTAATCCGGATATAATCCAACTCAAAGTTAAATTATCTACTTTTCCAATTTCACAAGCCAAAAGATTCAAAAGAGAAAATTTACTTTTTACTTTTTTTTCTTAAATTATGGTTAAACCATTGTGAACTTGATTTTTTATTTCAATTTGGTAATTTCCTAAGCTTAGGAAAAAAATATTAAAAATTTCATTAATGGCAATACTTGGAAATAGAAATTTAATAAATAAACAACAAGGAGAAGGATTTGAATTAAAAATAAAGTTTGAGGTTATCATAAAAAAAATATTATCCCAAAACTTATTTCTAAGGTTTAATGATTAATACTCTCCGCTTCCCTTAATAATTCTGTGGCCTTGGAAGATTCTAGTTTTTCAAGGGCCTCCTGACTAACTTTTAAAGAATATTCATATAATTGTTTGTTAAATTCATATAAATCTGATAATTGTTTTTTAATTGAAAAATATGGTCTCCACTCCTCAACATCTTTTTTCGCTAAATCTATAAGTGATTTTAATTGATTTATTTCTTTGGTAAGAGCAACTCTATTGTGGGGGTTTTGGGTTAATTTTAATTCTAAATCCCCCAATCTTTTTAACATTCCCGGAATCCGCTGCAATTGAATTTGTGCAGCTTCTATATGGATAATATAAGAATTCTGGGTTCTTATCCAGGTTCTCATTTCCCAAAGCTTGTTTACCAACTGGCAATCATTGTGAACCAATATTCCTTTGGAAGAAACGTAATAATTATGGTTCATTTCCACCTCAAAATTATAAACAGAAATTAATGTAGTATCAACCAAAGAAAAAGATCTGATATTTTCACTTTTGCCAGTTATGAGAAAAATTGGTTTCCCTTTTTGCAAATTCTTAGCTGGGATCCAAGTCCCCTCAATAAAAGCTTGTTTTTTTCTTGTTGCCATCTGCCCTAACTGAAATGAATAAAATGGGTGTTCTGGGGTGGTTAGTATTTGTTCATTTCCGGCATAAAGGTTAATTAATTTGTCCGTTTTATTGACAAAAACTTTTGTAACCTTGTTCAATTCATTTTTCCCCTTCAATTCATTAAATGACCAAACGGAATCTCCATCAACAATCTGTTCGATTGGGATTAACCCTTTTTTTTCCCAAACCGTTGTGCCCCCAACAAAGCATGATTTTTTTACCGCCTGCGTTATTACTGAAAAAGCTGCTTTTACCTCGGGGGCTGCATTAGCAACAGCCCTGGAAGTTGCTCTTCCGGCATCATCCATGGGGATCGAAGGATTATCGGGGCATTCCGGACAAATTGCACCGTATAAAAAATTACCCACCATATTTACTTTATCGGGGTTTGCATAAGCCCAAAGGATTAAGGGTTGAAAAAATGCCCCTGCTCTGGCAAAAATAGCACCTGCAGCCCCTGCTGTTCCAACGGCAGCCCCGGTAGTGCCTGCTGCGGCAGTGCCACCAGTTGTAGCAACCGCACCTGGGCCTGCAGCAGTTCCCCCGGTAATAATAATAATAATTCCAAATGCTGTAGCCACACTTCCAACCAAAAGGCCCTTGTGCACCAGGGTCAATCTTGGATCAAGAAAAGTACCGTGCGTGTTAACCCTTAATAGTTCAGCTGAGGCGGGCTCTTTTCCGTTGCCATCCACGTAAAAAACCGGATTGTTAAGTGAAAAATTATAAGGGGATTGTTCCGGAAAATTTATTGCTTTGGGATCTATGCTCAACCATTTGCAATTTCTTGGATCGAAAATTCTTGCAGCATAATCATAAGAGTTACCAAATCCTTTAATTTCATCATCTCTTTCTTTACCATTAATCCCAAACCGAAATGGAAATGAAGAAAAATTCCTGCCCGGCTGTTGCATGCCAAAGGAGAAGTAATTATAATAACTTTCAATAGAGCTGTTAAATCCAAGGGAGAGATTGTTTTTATCAATGGGAAATTTTTCATCAATTAAAACAACACTCACATCACCCAGGTGATTTTTTATTTCAAATTCTTTGCTGCCAACTTTGCGGGAAAAGTTTTGTGCATGCAATTTATGCGATAATATGGAAGAAAAAAAAATGATTTGAAAAACAAAAAAAATGAATGAAAAACGAGAATTGGATCGAACCATTTTTTTTTAATTAATTCAACCTTTGTAAGTTGAATTTATTTAGCTAATTTTATTTCGTAAAAATTGCCTCAATCGAACCCTTTGTTCCCTTTTCAACATCTTTTAATACAACTTTTACATTGTTATAACCAAGTTCTTTGGCAATTTTGCCGGTTGCAGTTGCAAATGCGGATTGTCTTAAGGCCTCGGCCAGTGTCATCCTTCCACTTTCAATTTCCTTTGCAAACCCGGCAAAGGCCTCATTAAACAACTCATGGTTTTTATTTAATGGCCCTGTTGGATGCCATTCGCCCAATATTCCTTTTACGGCTGAGCCAGCCTTTTCAAATAATTCTATTGTAGTTTTAAACATTTCGGTACTTAAACCATTTCTTCTTATATCTACAGGAACTTTTTGAATTCCCTTTATTAAACCGGTTGATCCTGTATAAGTCAATAACCCAATTTCATCTTTACCTATTTTAAATATAAACCAGCCCATTTGGTCTTTGAAAACTTTAACACCAAATTTTTCAAACAAATCATTTTTTACAGTAACTTCCAATAGTTCCAAAGCAGCTTTTATCCATGCCTTTTCAATAGAGGCGGCAAGTTTTTGCTCAGCGGTTTTAACTACAGAAGAAGCTCCCGAAGGCAGACCTTCCAGCACGGAAGGTCCCTGATATCCCGGTGGGGCAACAGTTGCCTCAACCGTTCCAGTGATAATTACTGTTTTTACGGGATTTCGAAACATCCAATAACCTACTCTGGCGGCCATGGCAGTACCACCCACATATGCTATTCCCGCAACCGAAAGGGCGGTTGCAGAAACAACCAAACACCCATTTTGTGCATACCTCAAACGCCTGTCCGAGAAAATATCTTCTTCTGATTTCCCTGGAGGGATGTCTCCTTTAGGATCATTATATAAAACAGGATTATTATAAAAAGAAGAATACGGACTTTGTGAAGGGGATTTTTGATTCTTTGGGTCCATGCTGAGCCATCTTCCTGATCTTGGATCATATTGTCTGAAAGTAGTTGTATAGGAATTTCCCTCCCCCTTTTGTTCATTATCCTTCTCCATGCCATTGTAACCAAAACGATAACTGGGAGCAGAATAATTTCTTTCGGGTTGATTCATTCCAAAGGGAAAGTAGTGATTGTAACAAATTATGCTCCCATTGAACCCTGAAATAGAGTTGTTGGGATCTACCAGGGTCTTTTTGTCGGCTACAATCACTTCCACATTACTCAGGTGGTTTTTTAATTCAAATTCTTTTAATCCTACTTTGCGGAAATAACTTTGGGCAAGGGTTTTTGAGGAAAATAAAGAGGAACAAAAAAAGAAAAATGTTACAAAAAAAAATGTGGAAAAAACGGAAGGGAAACTTCTTTTCATAAAAAATCTTTATTTGGATATAAAGAAAATGCAGCCCATTGTTACTCTTTTTTCTTGGGAATCACCAGTGGAAGATCTTTTGTGCCAAGGGCCTGATTTATTTTATCATTTAAGATTTGAAGTTCCCTTGCTTGCTGGGCTTCAATTGCAGCAAAATCCGGAATATCAACTCCGATTTTAAAAGACCCTACCTTTGTATCTCTTGCAGGCTTAAGGCGGGGAGCCTTAGAAATATGGTCATCATAAGCCTTCTTGTTTATTTCATTTAACCTCCTAATTTCGGCTGCCCGGGAATTGGCCTCGGCCAATTTTTGGGCAGCCGCAGCTGCTTGTTCGGGGGTTCGAGCCGCCTTTGCGGCATTAGCATCCACTAGTCTTTTTTGGGGATCAAAATATGGGTCGTACAATTTTGAAAAATCACCCTCTTGCAAGGCCGCCCTTTCTCCTTCAGCAATAAGAGCGGCCTTATCGGCCGCAGCTTTTGCTTCTGCCTGCGCCCTTAATGCCGCTTTTTGTTCCCCAAGGGCCCTTGTCCTGCTCAGAATTCCTTCCAAGGGCTCAAGGGCAGGGGGTGGGGGTTTGGGAGGCCTACCAAAGATCATAAATAACCCCGGTCCGGCACCGCTTTCGAAATTGGCAAAGGCCGCTGGAGGAGGAAGGGTTGGGAGGATGGCCACCGCTCCTGCAATGCCAAGAGGAGCATTATCATCATCGTGGCTTGGCAAGGTTGCTAAGCCAGCCACTCCTAAGGCTATTCCAATTTTTGTTGCAAAAGGACGTGTAGGAGGGAAAAGGTATAATTCCGTCATTACCGTTGCTCCAATTACCCTGTTTTCCCATCTTTTCAGAATGGAAATTTCCGACTCCGCTACACAACCCTGGGTAACACCATGGCCGCACCATGGAACCTGTTCTTCCAGACCTTCCCTATCAATAAATAAAATGGGATTATTTGCAGCAAAAAGATAAGGACTTTTATTTGGAAATTTTTTTTGGAGGCGATCAATACTGAAAAATCTGGCATTCCTTGCATCGTAAAATCGTTCCCCAAAGTCATAGGAATTTCCCTCCCCGGTAACTTCATCAACTTTTTCCTTTCCATTAAATCCAAATGGGTATTCCTGTGATTGGTAGGTTCGGCCTGCCTGTTCCATACCAAACCCTGCAATTTGTTCATTGTAACCCAAGGTTAATTCGTTTGGATTAACCGGGCTTTTAGTATCTCTGAATACTGCAACAATATCGCCTAGATAGTCCTTTTCTTCAAAGTATTTTTTCCCTATTTTTCTAGAGAAAGTTTGAGAAAAGGAACTACAGCAGACCAAAAAAATCATTGAGGAAATAAAAAATTTCTGATGAAAACCAAGCCCTGGCAAAACCATTTTATTTTTATTAAAATCAGAAAATAATAAACTTAATTGAAAACTGTGTACCAGGAGTTTCAGGACCAATTAATTCATTGCTTTTAAATAATCCAATTCTCTCTCCTCCATAAATTGGAACCTCGGATTGTTTAAATGTAAAGGTTGAGGAAGAACCCAGTTTTCTCCCTTCATAAATTGACATCAACTTTCCATCAGAACCATAAACATAGTAGGTATTTGTTATACCGGTATTATTGCTTACTGATTTAATTACACGGTTGCCCATGGCATCGTAGGTAAAAACAATTACCTGATAATCGATATCTGTTGGCTTTCCATGAATTGCTTTTGAAATTTTTCCAGCAGGGGTCCATTCAAATTTGGTCCTTTCGGAATTATCCTCAATAATATTCCCGGTTTCATCGTATTTATAATTTCCGATATCCTGATCGTCAATATCTACAGTAAAGGCTGAAGATGAAACTGCATCATCAATATATTCCAGACGGTTGGTGGATAAAGATGAAGTTTTATAATAGTGGTATGAAAAATCATCCATTGCTTTGTTTTGTCCATATGCATTCCTGGAAAGGTTTGTAATGTTACCATTTGCATCATAGCTGTAAGCAGAAAAATAATCCATACTGGGTACAAAACTTCCGGCATCATAATCATAAAACGCAGCTTTCTTCAACCGGTTTAAGTCATCGAAGCGGAAGCTCAAACCGGTAAGGTGTTCATACAGTAATCCGTTTCCTACCGGAGCAATATTGCTTATCATACTTGTAATATTTCCATTGAATAATGAACCGGCTGATGCCCCTTTTCCTCCTTGACCCTTTAAATAAATGCTGTTGGAGGGACTGGAGTTAAAAGGTGATCCATTGCGGTTAAAATCACCTTCAAAATAACCAAGCATCATCCCATAAACATCCTTTGGAAATTTGATATTTGCGGCAATTCCATCCTTGCCCGGATCCCCCGCTGGGAACAGCCCTGGGTTGTTAATGCTTTTAAGCCATCCCTGAATTGTGTAAACATAATCCAGACCCTGAATTTTATCTTCGCCAATTTCCATTCGTTTCATTGGCCCGTGGGCAAAATATTTAAAAGAAGCATCCTTATCATATATCACATCATCCGTGGAGGTTTCAACACTAATCACCCGGTTGTCGGCATCATATTTATATTTGGTGAAAAACCCATCATTTTGACCTTCGTTGTACAAAACTTTTAAAATTTTCCCTGTAACCAGGTCATATTTATATCTTAAATAATTCCGGCCCAATTCAGGAATATCCTGGATGGTCCATTCTACGTTTCCATGGGCATCATAACTAAAATGGGTGTGTGTTTGATCCTCAGGGGTAAGAAGGTTACCATCCTTATCGGAAAAAACATGAGAAACCCGGTTGAGTAAATACCGCTGGTTCAACGAGTAGGGGAAAACTGCACCTGCAACATACCCTTGGCATTTTGCCCCGGAGGTATTTGTGAAATCCGTAAAAGTTACATTTGA
>JAHEZO010000320.1 GCA_023250995.1 Flavobacteriales bacterium
TAACGATCGTGCGAAATAATTATCAGGCAGCCTTTGAAATCAGAGAGGAATTGTTCCAGTGTGCTAAGGGTGATAATGTCCAAATCGTTGGTGGGCTCATCAAGGATCAGAAAATTGGGATTTTTTATCAAAACGGTTAGGAGGTAAAGTCGCTTTTTTTCACCACCGCTGAGCTTCGAAACATAAGTGTATTGCATGGAGGGCGGAAACATAAAAAGCTGAAGGAACTGGGATGCAGACAGTCTGCTTCCGTCACCAAGCGGGATATCATCCGCAATTTCTTTCACCACTTCAATCACTCTTTTATCCTCTTTAAGAGTTAAACCTTTTTGAGAATAATGGCCAAATATTATGGTATCCCCTATATTCACTTTTCCCGAATCGGCCTGTTCAAGGCCATCAATAATATTTATGAAAGTGGTTTTGCCCACCCCGTTTTTTCCAACAATGCCAATCCGTTCGCCCTTTTTAAATGAATAATCAAATCCTCTTAGGATTTCTTTTTCACCAAAACTTTTATACACTTTTTTAAACTCTAAAATTTTTCCGCCAATGCGGCTCATTTTAACATTCAGCGAAAGTTCTTCCTCTTTTCTTTTCCCCGATATTTTTTCTTGTATTTGTTCAAAGGAATCAATTCGCGATTTTGATTTGGTGGTTCTGGCTTTAGGACTTTTTCTCACCCATTCCAGTTCACGCCTGAATATGTTGCGGGTTTTATCGAATTCACGCGCTTCGTTAAATTCCCTCTCTGCTTTCTTCTCTACAAAATATTCGAAATTTCCTTTATAATGAAATAGAATTCCATTGTCAATTTCATAAATATCGGTGCATACATTATCTAAAAAATACCGGTCGTGGGTAACCACCAAAAGGGTAATATCGTTCCGTGTAAAATAACTTTCGAGCCATTCTATCATGTCAAGGTCGAGATGATTTGTAGGTTCATCCATAATAAGTAAACGGGGTTCTTCAATAAGCACCCTTGCAAGTGCTAATCGTTTCAATTCTCCTCCAGAAACCTTATCCACCGATTGTTCGAGCTGATGAATATTGAGAGTTGACAGGATTTGCTTCACTTTGGCCTCGTAGGTCCATGCATTCAAAAAATCCATTCTGGATAAAATACTTTCCATGAGATTTTGATTTTCGGGCGAAGGATCATTTTCCTGCTTTTCGAGAATCAATTCATAATCACGAACGGCCTGATGAATTTTATTATCCGATTTGAAAAGGGCATTATAAACAGTATCACCGGCCCTGAAGGATGGCACCTGACTTAAAAAAGAAACAGCCACATCATTCCGAAAAACTACCTTACCGCTGTCGGCAATTTCATTTCCGCTTAAAATATTCAAGAGAGTGGATTTTCCTGCACCGTTTCTTGCAACAAGTGCAATGCGTTGTCCTTGTTCTACCCCAAAGTTAAGTTCCGAAAACAGCTTTTTATCACCGTAAGATTTTGAAAGATTTTCAACTGAAAGAAGGTTCATTATGTTTATTTTTTTTATAAAAAATTATCAGTAACACCGGAAGAAGAATCATATCACCTGCAAGGCCGAAAAGAAGTGTTAAACTTATGAGCAAACCTATATAATAAGAACTTGCAAATGCAGATAAAACAAGGGAAAGGAATCCACTCATTAAAACAATTGTTGTTAAAGCCAACGCTTTTCCTGTTGATATGTAGGTACGTTTCATGGCATAAAGCCAGGATTTTCCTTTCCTCATTTCCAAACGCATCCGGCTTAAAAAATGAATGGTATCATCAACCACAATTCCGAATGCGATGGTGAATACCATTGACGTTGAAATTTTCAAATCAATTCCAGAGAAACCCATAATTCCTCCAATCATAATAAGAGGGAGAATATTTGGAATTAAGGCAAGGCAAATAATTTTTAAAGAGCCAAAAACCAGCCCAAATGTAATTGCAATTATGATGGATGCGAAAAGCAGGCCGTACAGCATATTTTTTACAAGCAGTTCATTATTTTTATCAATCAGGGCTGCGGTTCCGGTAATTTTATATCCAACTTTATTCGTGTCCACATTTTTTACCATAAAACTATCCAGAGCGTTGTTCTTGTTTTTTATTGATCTCCCACCGTAATCGGGCATTTTTCCGGAGATACGGCAATTTTTAAAATTGGCAGTAGTAACCATTTTTATTTCATCTCTGGCCGTTACCCTGGAAAGAATCTTTTTGGTTTCATTTAATTCCGCTTCCGTTGACGGCAAACGGTATTCATTTAATGAACCGTTGTGAAGTGACTGATTAGCCAATTTTACTATTGTAACAGGTGAATATAAAAATCCAGCACCATAATCTTTTTTTAAATAATTTTCAATTTTCTCTAAATTTCTTAAACCCTCCATTTTCAAAAAAGATGAAGAAGTATCTTTGACCCAAAGTTCCATTTCAAAGGGACGGACCCCTGAAAATTTATTTTCAAAGTATAAATATTCCTTTTTAAAATCATCCTTATCAGATAGGTCTTCGAGGAGAAAATTATCTACCTTAAGGAATATCAGGCCCAGGAGAGAAAAAAATGAAATTACCACAGTTATAATCA
>JAHEZO010000191.1:0-7399 GCA_023250995.1 Flavobacteriales bacterium
GTTCCTTTTAAATAAGATTTGTTGGTAACATCATTACTGCATATTAATTTCCCACATTCGGTGGTTGCCTTTATTCTGAATTTTACGATAGTGCTATCGTCACCCAATGGTGAATTTATCATATTGCCTCCCGTAACCCCGTTGGCCCCGGTTCCAATTCTGAAAAGAATGCTTCTTGAAAGGGCATCATACTCTACTTGATCATCCCCGGCAACATCGGTTTTGGCACCGGAATTTGGTCCAAATGTTATGCTAATTGACCCCGGAATAAAATCAGCATTAAATGGTATGGTATCAAACAATCGGGAATTAATTGAAACATCGCTACCCTGATTTTTTGCTGTCAAAGTGTACTCAAGGGTATCTCCCGGCAGAGCCAACCCTCCATTCACATCAACCACTTCCTTTGCCAAACGCAAGTCAGGTTCATAAACATCAATGGCACAACTAATGACCTGAAACAAAAATGTTTCCCCTGAGGCAACTCTTATTATTGCTGAAGTGGCACTATTTCCTATATAATTTTTGGCAGAGTTATCTGGAGAAAATACATCTGCATCAAATCCTAGAGTATTATTATAACTTGGATTCCGGAATGGGGTTAAAACATTATTTTTAGAAATTGTACTATTAAAAATATCACCTGCAGGATTAATGGTATTAAAAATATTTACATAGGTTCCGGTTCCATTAAAATAAAGAGCATCCCCCTGGGGCCTGTCTCCATCATAGGCCTGAACCCCAACCTCGAAATCAATTGGGCCTGAGGCCGGAGTTAAAATTCCGTTTATCGGGATATCTGTGGTTGGATTAAATGAACCAGAACTATGAACTAACCCGCTATAAATAGAAAGATTTCGAAGATTAAATAGCTCATTCTTGTAAACAACAACAATTGACCAACCACCGAAATACCCGCTTGAAGGGGTGGTAAAGTTGGTAACCTGGGCTGCAACATTTGCAACGGTAAATCTCGCTTTAATTCCAGCCGATTTTACAATTGAAGTAATATTTTTAAAACAATGAAATGTTTTAAAAAATCCATAAACCGGGGGATTATTATTATCAATTAATGAATCAGCCACCAATGTAACATAGGCCCCGCTATTTACTTTAATTTTTATATTATCCCTCGCTGAATAATTATCTCCGCCCGGTTCGTTTTGACCGCCCCAGAATAAGCCAGCCCAGGTGATTTCACTGCAATTTGAAAGATTCAAACTATCGCTGCTCGACATGAAAGTGGCTGGATCACCATCAATGTCAATATATCCCATAGAAGGATTAAAACATTGATTCCTGTCTGCAGAAACACCGGCAGGAGGGGCCTGCCCCTGAACAGAACCGCATGAACTCCCACCACATGTGTTTGGGCCTCCGTTACAGGTAACGGCACTGTTCGATACCCATTCTATTCCACCTTTTTGCGAAATATTAACATAAGGGTAAAATGTTTTTATGGTTTGAGAGAATCCGCTGAAAAAAAAAGACAGGGAAGTGGATAAAATAAAAAAAATATATTTCATTTTGGAGTAGAAATTTTTGCCGAAATTTTAATGAAAAAATAGAATTACAAAATCCATAATTTTTTCAATAAGGTGTAAATGTAAATTAAATTTGATGAATACGTAATAATACGCAAAAACCAGTATTATTACTTAGGGGGGAATTGTGGGCGATAACGGATTTGAACCGTTGACCCCTACCTTGTCGAGGTAGTGCTCTAAACCAGCTGAGCTAATCGCCCCTAAAATGGCAAATTTATAAAGGGAATGGATAATAAGAGCCTGTTTAAATTTTATTTATAAAAGTATTATGAGGTATTTTTGAGCGAAACAAGGCGGATTTTGTAGCAATAGTGGGGTAACTATTGCGAAAAATTCAACGAAGTTGGAGCCAAAAAGACCCATAATAATAAAATCAAATAAATTTTAAACAGGCTCTAAGTAAACTTTAATTTCAAATGTAGTTTTTTTTCAAATGGAAACAAGAGCAGAACTAAAACCCCTACCCTCAACTTCTCTCAAAGTCACCATTACCCAAATCAATTTATTATATTAACTTAATTGCCATTCAAAGGAAAAGTCTCATTCAGAAACTAATTGCACAGATTCTTATTTTTGCAACATTATTTAAAAAAAATAAATAAAAAGCATGTCCGAAAAGGAAACTCCGCTGATGAAACAATACAATACAATTAAGGGAAAATACCCTGATGCATTGCTTTTGTTCAGAGTTGGAGATTTTTATGAAACCTTTGGGGATGATGCAATAAAGACCTCAAAAATTTTGGGCATTGTTTTAACCAGAAGGGCCAATGGGGCAGCAACTTATGTGGAATTAGCCGGGTTTCCTCACCATTCACTTGAAACCTATTTGCCAAAACTCGTAAGGGCGGGCCAGCGTGTAGCAATCTGCGATCAGCTCGAGGATCCAAAACTCACCAAAACAATAGTAAAAAGGGACGTAACCGAACTTGTAACCCCAGGAGTATCTTACAACGATAATGTACTTGACCATAAATCCAATAATTTTCTGGCATCGGTTCATTTTACCAAAGAAAACTGCGGGGTTTCGTTTCTCGATGTGTCAACCGGTGAATTTTATGTAGCTCAGGGAAATCTTGAATATATTGACAAATTGCTTCAAAGTTTCAACCCGGGAGAAGTCCTTTTTCAGAAAAGCAAAAATCATTTTTTTAAAGACTCTTTTCAGGAAAAATTTTACTCCTATGGTCTGGAAGATTGGATTTATTCAGAGAAATTTGGCTATGGAATTTTGGTAAAACATTTTGGAACAACATCACTCAAAGGATTTGGAATTGAAGGGATGGATTCCGGAATTATTTCTGCCGGTGCTGCTTTACATTACCTTGCACAAACCCAACATGATAAAGTTCAGCACCTTTCTTCTATATCCAGATTGGAGGAGGATCATTATGTCTGGATGGATAAATTTACTTTAAGAAACCTTGAAATTTTTTCTTCCTCCTACGAAAAGGGTACCCCGCTTATTTCCATTCTGGATAAAAATATTTCTCCTATGGGTTCCAGGATGCTTAGGAGGTGGGTTGCCCTCCCGCTTAAGGATATTGGTCAAATTGAAGAAAGGCAAAACACTGTTTCATTTTTTATTGAAAATAATGAAATCGCTGAAGCTTTAAAATCTCAAATCCACATTATAGGGGATTTAGAAAGGTTAATTTCGAAAGTTGCCGTTGGTAGAATAAACCCAAGGGAAATGGTACAGCTTTGGCGGGCCCTTTCATCCATTGAGCCCATTAAAAATATTTGTGAAACCTCGAAAAACCTCTCTTTAATTACCATTTCTGAAAAACTTAACTTATGCTCCGAAATTAAAACAAGGATTGCAAAAGAGGTCCGGCAGGATGCCCCTTTTTTATTAAATAAGGGGAGGGTGATTAACGATGAAGTGTCGGAGGAACTGGATGAATTGCGAAAAATTTCCTATTCCGGAAAAGACTATCTGCTGGAAATACAACAAAGAGAAATTAAAAACACCGGAATTTCATCTTTAAAGGTTGCCTTTAATAATGTTTTCGGTTATTACCTTGAAGTAACCAATGTTCATAAAAACAAGGTTCCTTCCGATTGGCACCGGAAACAAACCCTGAGCAATTGCGAACGATACATTACGGAAGAATTAAAAGAATATGAAACAAAAATTCTGGGTGCAGAAGAAAAAATTCTGGCTCTTGAAGCAAAAATTTTTAATGATTTGGTATCAGCTGCAGCTTTTCATATTGCCCCGATACAGCAAAACGCAGCTGCTATTGGGCGTTTGGATTGCTTATTGTCATTTGCTCAGGTTTCTAAATCCAACAATTATATAAGACCTGAAATCAACGAATCAAAAATAATTGATATCATTCAGGGAAGGCATCCGGTTATTGAAAAGCTACTGGATATTGGGGAGCCATACATTGCCAATGATATTTACCTTGACGATGAAAAACAACAAATCATCATGATAACCGGCCCGAACATGTCAGGAAAATCGGCATTGCTCAGGCAAACGGCTTTAATTGTTATTATGGCCCAGATTGGGTGTTTTGTTCCTGCCCGGAGTGCAAGTATTGGCATGGTAGATAAAATTTTTACCAGAGTTGGGGCATCTGATAACATTTCCTCAGGGGAATCAACCTTTATGGTTGAGATGAATGAAACTGCAAGCATTTTAAACAATCTCTCCTCCAGGAGCTTGATTTTACTGGATGAAATCGGGAGGGGAACCAGCACTTATGATGGGATTTCAATTGCATGGGCCATTGCTGAATTTCTTCATCAGAATCCGGCCAGACCAAAAACTCTTTTTGCTACCCATTACCACGAACTGAACGAAATGTGTGAAATTTTTTTGAGGATAAAAAACCATAATGTATCCGTAAAAGAAATAGATAATAAAATAATATTCATGCGAAAGCTGGTGCCGGGAGGCAGTGAACACAGCTTTGGAATCCACGTTGCAAAAATGGCGGGGATGCCCAAAATTGTTGTCGAACGGGCCAATGAAATTATGAAGCAACTGGAGGAAAGGGCTCAACCCCATGGAGGAGAAGAGGGAAAAAATAAAACCAATGGGAATAAAGGAGAAAATGTTCAACTCAGTTTCTTCCAGTTGGATGACCCTCTCCTTTCGCAAATAAAGGAGGAAATTCAAAACACGGATATTAACACCCTTACCCCGGTTGAAGCCCTGATGAAACTCAATGAAATAAAAAAATTATTAAAGTAACCAATGAAAAAAAAAATCAAATCATTTTTTTGTTTTTTGATAATGGTTGGCTCATTCAAAAATATTTTGATTGCCCAACCCGAAAAAACAAAAGATAAGGATTTAAAAAAAGAAAACGAAAAATTCATTGGCAAACCCGGAAAAAATTACAATTACCTTTCGGGAACTTCCAGGTATAACCCAAAAACAGGAAAATACGAAACGGTAGAAGGAGAATGGAAAAAACAGCCCGATGAATTTCAATATGACCCGAAAGAATGGAGTAAACCGAAACATAAGTCGAGGGTTTATGGAAAGAACCCTTTGCGGAGATTATTTAAAATAAAGCCAAAAGGAGAAAAGGGAAAACAGGCACCTGTACCCTCCGATAAAAAGGAAACTCCATTTACCACCGGGGAAGGAAAAGAAAAAGAATAAAATTAGAGCATGTTTAAATTTATTTCATAAAATAAATTATCGGGTATTTTTGAGCGAAACAAGGCGGATTTTGCAGCCATAGTGAGTTAACTATGGCGAAAAATCCAACGAAGTTGAAGCCAAAAAGACCCATAAGAATGAAATGAAATAAATTTAAACACGCTCTTATTATTTATTTAACTCCCTCAAATACATTTGAATTGTATTTTCAAGGCCAAAATAGAGAGCATCTGAAATTAGGGAATGGCCAATAGAAACTTCTCTTAAAGAAGAAACTTTGGATCGAAAAAAATTAAGGTTTTCGAGGTTCAAATCATGTCCCGCATTTAATTCAAGCCCCATTTTTAGTGCTGTTTTTGAAGCCTCAATAAAAGGGGAAATGGACTTTTCCGGGTTTTCTTTAAAATGAAGGGCATAGGGTCCGGTGAATAATTCCACTCTGGCAGCACCACATTTAGCAGCACCTTCAATCACTTTTGTTTCAGTACCGGTAAATAAAGAAGCCCTAATATTATTTCGTTTTAACTCAGAAATTATTTCGGCCAAAAAAGTCTGGTTTTTTACGGTATCCCAGCCTGCTCCGGAGGTAAGGTCCTCCGGGGAGTCGGGAACAAGAGTGGCCTGATCGGGTTTAACTTTAATTACCAGGTCCATCCAACGCCTGTCGGGAAATCCTTCTATATTAAATTCTGCAAAACCTTCAGGTTTATTGGGTGAACCTTCATTTTTTTGTCTTCGGTTGATTACAAAAAATTTTGAAATTTCAATTACGTCCGAAAACCTTATGTGCCTCTCATCAGGGCGCGGGTGAACCGTAATGCCATCTGCTCCGAATCGCAAACAGGCCTCTGCGGATGCAAACACATCCGGTATATTGCCCCCGCGGGCATTTCGGAGGGTTGCAATCTTATTGATATTTACACTGAGACGAGTCATACTTTTTTGAAAATTAATTTTCGTTTTGGCTTGCTGTAGGTTATATGAAACCAAAGAAAATAGAAACTTAATTTGTAAATTTGCAAAAACAAAGTTAAAAGAGTTATGCTTGCCCGAGATTTAATTACTGATGAAATTCCTCCCCTGAAAGTATCGGATACTGCCCGGAAGGCCTTACAGTGGATGGATGAATTTAAAGTTTGGCATCTTCCTGTGGTAAAAAATTCAGAACTCCTTGGTTTGGTTTCAGAGACTGATCTAATCGACAACGCCCCTTCCGGAGACATTATTTCCAGAATCAAACCAAACTTCATTTCAGCCTTCGCACAGGAGAATCAGCACATATTCGAAGTGGTGAAAATAGTTTCACAGCTAAATCTGTCCGTTATCCCGGTCATAGATATCCAAAAAAATTATCTCGGCTCCATTTCAATTCACCACCTTATGAATGCTATTGCAGCTATGCCGGTGGTTGGTGAACCGGGCGGAATAATAATTCTCGAAATTAACATCAGCGATTATTCACTCTCTGAAATAGCCCGTATTGTAGAGGGAAATGACGCTAAAATTTTGGGAACTTTTATCACCTCCCATCCCGATTCCACAAAAATGGAGGTAACTCTTAAAATAAATAAAGGTGATTTAAGTGCAATCCTTCAATCTTTTGAAAGATTTAAATATAATGTAACCGCCTCTTACCATCAAACGGAGCATGTGGATATTTTAAAAGACAGGTACGATGCATTAATGAATTTTTTAAATATTTAAATAAATGATTCCAAAACCCATTAAAGTAAAATCCGGAGATGAATTCTATTGCATGGAATAATATTTTGGAACTCTGTCCGGATTCTCTTTATTTGAAAATTATCGGAAAAACATTTGAACAATATAAAATGGATAATCCCGCTCATGACATAAATTAGCGGTTTTTTTTGAAAAAAATTCACCATGTTTTTTGATAATCACCTTCCCCGCATTTTCATTCAAAATATGAAAATTATGAAGTTGAAATCAGCATCGTTGACCTTTCTGAATAAATAATTCTCCTTATTTTGATTTTTCAAAAAAAATTCATTTTTGGTTTTCTAATCTTTACTCCCTTCTTTGTTTTCCCGCTTAAAAGTAAGGCACATTCCCCAGAAGAAAAACCATTTGGTATTCAGGACTCATCGGAAAAAATTATCATCGAAAAAATTATTATCGAGGGGAATAAAACTTCCAAACGCTTTGTCATTTTGCGTGAACTCACTTTTGCGGAGGGAGATACCTTAATCTCTACCTCTTTCGA
>JAHEZO010000191.1:7409-7828 GCA_023250995.1 Flavobacteriales bacterium
CTGAAACAGTCGGAAAAAAACCTGATGAATACCTCCTTGTTCAATTTTGCTTCCATAACATCCTCTTCCGATTCCTTAAATCCCTCCAGGCAACTTATTACCGTTTCGGTTACCGAACGCTGGTATTTCTGGCCGGTACCCATTTTTGAAATTGCCGAAACCAACTTTAATACATGGTGGCAGGGAAAAAACTTCGACCGGACCAATTATGGAATTTACCTGGTGAAAGAAAATTTCAGAGGTCGAAAGGAACTTATCCGTTTTAAACTTCAATTGGGTTTTACCCAACAGGCAGCCATGCAATACCAAATTCCTTACATTAACCGCAAACAAACGCTGGGTGTTTCTGTTACAGCAGGCTATTCAGGAAACCATGAGGTAAATTATGGAACGTCACAAAACAAACGCCTTTTCCTAAA
>JAHEZO010000321.1 GCA_023250995.1 Flavobacteriales bacterium
ACGGAGTGTCCTGGACTACCCTTTCACTTCAGCCAAATGGAGGAAATGTAGGAGTGGGCACAACTGGACCCGTTCAAAAACTTGAAGTTTCGGGAAACATAAAATTTAATGATAAGGCTTATTTCGGCAACTGGTTTTTGGGTGCAACATCTTCCTGGCCCAATGGACCGGGTATTACCCTAACAGGCGGGGATGAAACTTTTGGTTTATCTTCCACTGGCGGTCAAACTTCTTTGCAACTCGATGGGGGCTTCCGTCAGGCCGAAACAGGAAAAGTAAATTATTTTCTCGAAAAAACCGGATTCGGTACAACAAATCCGCAACAAATGATTCAGCTTAGTGCCGGAAATTATATCGGAATTGCATCCAATGGAGGAACTTATATTCCCACTTCATGGAATAGGGGAAATGCGGGTGGAATTATTTTTTCGGGTTCAGCTAACAGCGATGGTTCGGGCTGGTCTTATGGCTCCAGAATGGTCAATCACGATTATGGAGATGGCCTTGCACTTTCTTTTGATGTGAATTACAATACTACATGGACAAATGATGCGTTAACAGTCAGCGGGCGCAGCGGCCGGATTGGATATATCGGACTCGGAACCATTTCCCCAGGGGATAAATTGGATGTTGCAGGAAACATCAGAATTGGAAGCAGTGCTTCAGAAAATACCATCAAGTTTTATGGTCTAACTGGAGATAATCCTGGCGGATATGACCATACCGTAATTTCGGAACGACTTTTTTCAGGAAGCGACAAAGCAGAATTGTTATTTTTTAAAGGCAATGATGTTGATGCTTGCGGAGGTTGTGGAGACCGAATTCGTTTTGATACTCCCGGGTCGATTCTTTTTCAAACCGGCAATGGCTACAGAACTTATAACCCCGGCACTGAAGGAACAAATGCCATGCTCATTAATTCAGATGCAAATGTTGGAATAGGAACCACCAGCCCTTCTACACAATTACATACTACAGGGGGAGTGCGTTTTCAAAATTATACCGGAGGATTATTAAAAGTTGACGGCTCCGGGAATCTTGGCATTGGAACTTCAGGTGACCTACCCTCTCATACTCATCCATGGAGTCAGATTACCAGTAAACCAGCGGCATGGCTAGATGCGGCCAATTTAATTCAGGACCTTGCCAATTTCAACAATTCGGTTCCTAGCGGATTTTATCAGGGTTATAATTCCACCAACTCTCCCACCGGAAGCACATGGTATAATTTATTGAATGTAAGACATAGCAATACGGGGAATGATCATGGTTTTCAGATTGCCGCCTCTTACTATGATGAAAATATCTGGACCAGAACTTATCAGGGAGGCACTGGTGCTAATAACGGAAGCTTTACCGCATGGCGATCTTTAATGCACTCCGGAAATATTGGAACCAATGCAATTCTTAATCAAAATTCCTCCGTTCAGTCTGCTAACTTTATTATCAGCGGAACGGGCAGGGCCGATGGGGATTTCAGAGCCCCTATTTATTATGATCAAAACAATACAGGTTATTATGTTGATCCAAATGGAAACTCCCAGGTTAGCTCAATTTATGCAAATAACTGGTTCAGGGGGCAGGGTTCAAGTGGATTGTATTTCCAGGATTATGGGGGAGGTTGGCATATGAGTGATGGAACCTGGATCAGATCTTACGGAGGCAAAAATATTTATTGTGACGCTTTAATTAGGGCAGATAACGGTTTCGAAGTAGATGGCTTAACGGTTATTGATGGTGATGCCGGCTGGCACCGTACCTATGGTAACACAGGGTGGTACAATGGTTCTTACGGGGGTGGAATGTACATGACCGATGCCACATGGGTTCGGGTTTACAACAGCAAAAATTTATGGGTGGATGGAAGAATACGAACCAATGGAATTAACGAAACCTCGGATGCAAGGTTTAAAAAGAATATTAATAAAATTGAAAATGCTCTTGAAAGCATTTCTAAAATGCAAGGGGTTACTTTTGACTGGAAAAAGGAAGAATTTGCAAACAAAGGATTTGAAAAGGGCAAACAATATGGCCTGATTGCACAGGAAGTAGAAAAAATTATTCCCGAAATTGTTCATACCGATGAAGAAGGGTATAAATCCATAGAGTACAGCCACCTTGTTCCTTTGCTTATCGAAGCAATTAAAGAACAAAAGGAAGAAATTGCACATCTTAAAATCCAGATGAATGAGTTTTCTGCAAGAATGAAAATTATGGAGAATTCAAATGCCATCAATAATCAAAAATTAATTTCCGGAATAAAATGATTGCAGTGAAAATTAGATGGCCGGCAATTTTATTCCCCCTGTGTTTTTCCCTGAGTTTTTCAAGGGCCATTCAACCAATAATGCCGGTAAATAATGTGAACAATACTTTTCACTTCGTGGAAAACAAAGGCCAGTTTGCCGATTCATCCGGTAAAATTTTAACAGAATTTCAATATAAAGCTCAGCTCCCCGGGGTAAATGCGTATATTAAACAGGATGGAATAATGTATCATTTCTTTCGTTCAGAAAATAAAAAACGAGAAGAATATTCCGAAAAGGATATTGAAAACTTTAAAAGTTTTC
>JAHEZO010000039.1 GCA_023250995.1 Flavobacteriales bacterium
GGTAACAAAGGGATTTCCCTCCTCCGGTGGGCATAATTACGAAGGTATCATTACCTTCAAGAATTGTATTAATTATTTCTTCCTGATTTCCCTTGAACTGATTAAACCCGAAAAACTGTTTAAGGGCATCATGAATGGAAAGGGTGGCTGTATCAATCATATAATAAATAAAAGTTGAAAAAATAGGGTTAAAATTTTACAGATGAAAAGGAAAGTAAATATACAATTAATTTCATATAGCCAAATAATCACGGAGCTATTTTTATCATAAAATATACTAACTGTTAAAAACGGACGACAAATAGAGAAATTTTTTTCATAATTCATATGTTTTCTTACATTTGCTCTCCCCAAAAAAAAGATTGAAATTTTAACTGATGCAATATGCCAACTTTAACAATTAAATCAAATTCTTTAGAGGAATTGCTTGGCAGTCAAGCCGATTCGCTTTTAAATCACGAGTGTAAAACCATTTCGAAAGAAATGCTCCACCTTCCGGGACATGATTTTGTTGACAGGGTGATGAAGGATACAAACAGAAATTCTCAGGTTCTCAGAAATCTTTCAGCCATTTACAATCACGGTAGGTTAAGCGGAACAGGATATGTTTCCATTTTACCCGTTGATCAGGGAATAGAGCATAGTGCGGGAGCTTCCTTTGCGCCAAATCCAGTATATTTTGATTCCGAAAACATAGTTAGGCTTGCCATCGAGGGCGGGTGCAATGCAGTTGCCTCAACCTTTGGAGTTCTTGCTTCCTGCTCACGTAAATATGCCCACCGGATTCCATTTATCGTAAAAATAAATCACAATGAATTTTTATCCTATCCGAATAAATTCGATCAGATATTGTTTGGTTCTGTGGAGGAAGCCTGGAACATGGGGGCTGCTGCCATTGGTGCCACCATATATTTTGGCTCGGAGGAATCAGGAAGGCAAATAGTGGAAATAGCTCAGGCTTTTGAAAGAGCCCATGAATTGGGAATGCCAACTGTATTGTGGTGCTACCTCCGGAATAATGGCTTTAAAAAGGACGGAACCGATTACCATACCGCTGCCGATTTAACAGGTCAGGCAAATCATTTGGGTGTAACAATTCTGGCCGATATCATTAAACAAAAGCTTGCCACAAACTACAATGGCTATACGGCCATAAATTTTGGTAAAACCCATGCCAAAGTATATTCTGAATTATCCTCCTCACATCCTATCGATTTGTGTCGCTATCAGGTTGCAAACTGTTTTATGGGCCGCAATGGGTTAATAAATTCGGGCGGAGAATCAAAAGGAGCATCAGATATGGCAGAGGCCGTAACCACTGCAGTAATTAATAAACGGGCAGGCGGCCAGGGATTAATTTCAGGAAGGAAAGCATTTCAAAAACCAATGAAGGAAGGGATAACATTGCTCAATGCAATTCAGGATGTTTACCTTTCAAAAGAAATTACAATTGCATAAAATTTATTTTTTTTAAGATGGGTTGGTTTAAACGAAATAAAGAAGGTATTTTAACTCCCACCACGGAGAAAAAGGAGACACCCGAAGGGCTTTGGTACCATTGCCCTGATTGTAAAAATGTGGTGACTTCCGAAGACCATATAGCAAATTTATCTGTTTGCATTCAATGTGGCCACCATGACCGCATAGGCTCCGAAGAATATTTTTCAATTCTTTTTGATGAACATTTTTATGAGGAAATAAATGCCAACCTCACTTCTGCCGATCCTTTAAATTTTGTGGATACCAAAAAATATTTTGAGCGGATTGAAGCAGCCATGGAGAAAACCAAGTTAAATGATGCCATACGGACTGCCTACGGAAAAACAGGAGGTCATAATATTGTTATAGCCTGCATGGACTTTCAGTTTATCGGTGGTTCGATGGGAGCGGTAGTGGGAGAAAAGATTTCCAGAGCGATTGATTATTGTATTAATAAGAATGCCCCCTTGCTTATTATCTCGAAATCGGGAGGAGCAAGAATGATGGAGGCAGCTCATTCCCTTATGCAAATGGCAAAAACCGCTGCAAAACTTACCCTTTTGTCAAAAGCCCGGCTTCCTTTTATCTCCTTGCTTACCGACCCTACTACCGGAGGAGTAACCGCTTCCTTTTCTATGTTGGGTGATTTAAATATTGCAGAGCCAAAAGCATTAATCGGCTTTGCCGGGCCAAGGGTGGTAAAAGAAACAATTGGGAAAGATTTGCCCGAAGGATTCCAAACGGCCGAGTTCCTCCTGGAACATGGGTTTATTGATTTAATTGTAAAAAGGACAGAACTGAAAGAGAAGCTTTCACTAATTCTTTCCTTTTTCAGGAATTAATATCCCCGCTTAATTTCCGAAATTCGGGGGTTAAAAAACCAATCATTTTCTTTTTATTGCATCCGAATGACGCTTCTCCAAAATATTTTCAACTTCGGATAATAAAATTTCTTTTTTGCGAAGCAAAACAAGAAAATGAAAAATTAAATCAGCCGCCTCATTCAGAAACAATTCTTTGTTATTATCTTTTGCTTCTATAACAAGTTCTACCGCTTCTTCGCCTACCTTTTGAGCCACCTTATTAATACTTTTTTGCAACAGGCCGGAGGTATAAGATTCTTTGGAGGGATTATTTTTCCTGTTTTCAATAATTTTTTCCAAATCATATAAAAAGGAATTTTTTGTTTTATTGAGGTCACCAAAACAATTGTCGCTTCCCGTGTGGCAAACCGGTCCGGTGGGCTGGACTTTTATAAGAAGGGTATCATTATCACAATCGGGCATTATTTCTTTTATCATCAGAAAATTTCCTGAAGATTCCCCCTTTACCCATTGGCGATTTTTAGTGCGGCTGAAAAAAGTAACCTTTCCTGTTTCTTTCGATTTTTCAAATGATTGTTTATCCATAAAACCAAGCATAAGGATTTTGTTTGTGAAATAATCCTGAATTATTGCCGGGAGAAGGCCGTTACCTTTTTCAAAATTGAGGGTCATAATGGAGTTGTTTTTGTGCAAATATAGTCGGAAGATGGAAGAGAGGATATGGAAAAGGGAAAAGGGAAAAGGGAAGTCAGAAGTTTGAATATATTTGAATAAAGTAATTTCGCATTTCATACTTTGTAATTATTACTTTAAATTGCAGAATTTAAATCCCAACAAGTCAGATTTTTTCAACTTTTTTTAACTACCTTTGTTATATGAGACAACGAATTTATATTGACAATTCGGTAATCGGAGGCTACTTTGACGAGGAGTTTGAAGAAGCCACCAAGAGGTTGTTTGAACGAATAAAATCAAAGGACTTCGACATTTATTTTTCCGAGGTTAACGAAACAGAATTGAGTTTAGCCCCTAAACATATTCGCGAAATAAAGAATTTAATCCCTCTTGACTGTTACAGGTACATTGACCTAAATGACGATTCAAAAAAACTTGCAGAAACTTATGTGAAAGAAAAAGCATTAGGAAAGGCAAGCATGAACGATGCATTTCATATTGCCATTGCCACGGTAAATCGAATTGATTGTTTGGTAAGTTGGAATTTTAAGCACATTGTGAACTTTGATAAAATCAAATTATTTAACTCTATAAATTTAAAGATGGGTTATCCGCTTATTGACATTCGGACACCATTAGAATTTTTAAAATATGAAATCTAAAAAAATCAAATCATTTGATGCTGTAGCTTTTTTTAGAGCCATCAAAGAAAAACTGGCCGCTAAAATGGAGAACATGTCTTTGGAGCAACAAAAAAATTTTATGCGGCAAGTGAGAGAAGGAAAAATAAAAATTGCGTAAGACTATTTTTTTTCTTTAATCTCTTTGCAGAATTTTTTTCTTTTTTAACCCAAAAACTTTCCATTTTTACCATTCATCTGCAGTCTTCCAGCTTCAGATTTCCCACTTACCAATTCCGACTTCCGACATCCCACCTCCCACTATCGTCTTCCGGCTTCCGACTACCGCCTTCCGGCTACTTTTAAATCCTCACCGGAATATTAAATTGAAACAAATAATTTTTTAAAAGAGGGATTTTTATTTCCCCGAAATGAAAAACACTTGCAGCCAGAGCAGCATCGGCATTGGATTTTTCGAAAAGCTCCCTGAAATGGTTTTCAGTTCCGGCTCCTCCGGAAGCAATGAGGGGAAGAGAAACGTTTTGCCCTACCATTTTGGTTAGTTCATTTGCAAACCCTTTTTTTGTCCCGTCATGTGCCATTGAAGTGAGAAGGATTTCACCGGCACCTCTTTGTTCGGCTTCCTTCACCCATTCAAAGGTTTTTTTTAGTGTGGGAATCCTTCCGCCATTCACAAAAACCATCCATTGGCCGGAAACAATATTTGTATCCACTGCAAGAACAATGCATTGGGAACCAAAATTTTTAGCCAGGTCGTTTATCAATCCCGGATTTTTTACGGCTGCTGAATTAATACTTATTTTATCCGCACCGGCATTCAGCAGAGCCCCCACATCTTCTGCCATGGTAATTCCTCCTCCCACTGTAAAAGGGATATTTATCTCTTTCGAAATTCGGCCTACAAGTTCAACAAAGGTTTTTCTTTTTTCGATGGTGGCTGTAATGTCGAGAAACACCAGCTCATCTGCTCCCTGTTTAACGTATTCCTTTGCAAGCTCAACCGGATCTCCGGCATATCGGATATTTTCAAAATTAACTCCTTTTACGGTTTGTCCGTTTTTTATATCAAGGCAAGGTATGATTCGTTTTTTTAACATTCATTAAATCAATTTTGAAATTTCCGTGAGTTTAATTTTTCCTTCATAAATCGCTTTGCCGATAATTGCTCCGAAGCATCCCATTTCATCAAGTTTTTCCAAATCATCCAGGCTGTTTATTCCTCCGCTGGCAATTAATTTTATTTTAGGATTTTCTTCCATTGTTTTTTTGTAAAGGTCAAGGGAAGTCCCTTCCATCATACCGTCTTTTTCAATATCGGTGCAAATAAAATATTTGGCACCCTGCCCCGAATATTTCTTAATAAAATCAGAAAGAATAATGTTTGAATCTTTTTCCCAGCCGTTAATAAAAATTTTTTCATTCATTACATCTGCTCCAAGGATAATTTTTTCGGGGCCATATTTTGCAAGCCATTGAATTACTATTGTTTCATCCGTTATGGCAATACTGCCGGCAGTAATCTGATTTGCTCCGCAATCGAAAGCAATTTTTAAATCTTTTTCTGATTTAATTCCACCACCGAAATCGATGAACAACTTTGTACGGGCAGATATTTTCTCTAAAACTTTCCAGTTTACAATATGCTTTTCTCTGGCTCCGTCAAGGTCAACCAGATGTAGCCGTTTTAATCCCGCACCTTCAAATTCCAGTGCGGCTTCAAGGGGATTTTCGTTATAAATTTTTTTTGCATTGTAATTTCCTTTGGTAAGCCGCACGCACTTTCCATCAATTATATCAATGGCAGGAATAATTTCAATCATTTCAGAGGGATAAAAAATTTTGTAAAATTAATTCGCCAGCTGCAGCTGATTTTTCCGGGTGAAACTGAACCCCGAAGAAATTATTTTTTTGGAGTGCAGCACTGAATTCAATTCCGTGACCAGAAGTTGCAATTGTTTCCTTTCCCAATTCAGCAAAATAGCTATGGACAAAATATACATCCTGATGGGCGGGAATATTTTTAAAGAGAGGGCTTTTTAAATTTGAAATGGTGTTCCATCCCATATGGGGGATTTTTTGCCCCGGTGGAAATTTTTTAATTTTTTCATTAAAAATCCCAATGCATTCCGTATCTCCTTCTTCAGAATGCGAACATAAAAGTTGCATGCCTAAGCATATTCCAAGAAAAGGCTGATGGAGTTTTTTTATGGCATTATCTAGTTTTGTTTTTTTTAAATAGGCCATGGCAGATCCTGCTTCACCCACACCCGGGAATATTATTTTTTCGGCACGGGAAATAATTTCTGCATCATCGGTAATAATGGGGTTGGCCCCGATCCTGAAAAGAGCATTAAGAACCGATTTTGTGTTTCCGGAGTTATATTTTATAACAGCAATCAAAGGATCCCTTTTGTTGAGGGCAATTCATTTGTTCCTGTAAGGGAAATTGCCATTTTAATTGCTTTCGCTACTGCCTTAAAAATGGCTTCAATTTTATGATGTTCATTTTCTCCTTCGGCTTTAATGTTAAGGTTACATTTGGCCGAATCGCAAAAGGATTTAAAAAAATGCGTGAACATTTCAGTTGGCATTTCCCCGATTTTTTCTCTTTTAAATTTTACCTTCCATACCAGCCAGCTTCTGCCCGAAAAATCAATTGCTGCCTGTGCAAGGCAATCGTCCATGGGTAAAAGAAATCCATAACGGTTGATCCCTTTTTTAGATCCAAGGGCATTAAAAAAGGCCTCCCCCAAAGCAATGCCGATATCCTCAATGGTATGATGTTCGTCAATGTGCAAATCGCCTTTGGCTTTAAGTGAAATATCAATTCCGCTGTGTTTTGAAAGCTGGTCGAGAAGATGGTTGAAAAAACCAATACCTGTGGAGATATTTGATTTTCCGTTGCCATCCAAATTAACTTCTACCGATATTTTTGTTTCATTGGTGGAACGGTAAACGGATGATTTCCTGTTTTTGGATTTCAGAAATCTGTAAATTTCATCCCAGTTCTCAGCTATAAATAATCCGGGATCTGATTTTTTATTTAAAGAAGTTTTATTGGCCAGAAAAATGGCCCGGCAGTTTAAATTTTCCGAAAGAACTATATCCGTTTTCCGGTCGCCTATCACATAAGAATTTTTAATATCATAATTTTTGTTTAAATAAGGGGAAAGCATGGCAGTTCCGGGCTTGCGTGTGGGTAACTTTTCATTTTCGAAACTCCGGTCAATATGAATTCCTTCAAAATTAATTCCTTCGTTTTTTAAAATTTTCAACATCAGATTTTGAACAGGCCAGAAAGTTTTTTCGGGAAAGGACTTTGTTCCTAAACCATCCTGATTTGAAACAAGTACCAAAATAAAATCCAGTTCCTTTGCTATTTTTGAAATATTGGAAATTGCACCCGGAAGGAATTCCATTTTTTCAATTGAATCAATTTGTTCATCAGGAGGTTCCTTTAAAATGGTACCATCGCGATCAATAAAAAGAATTTTTTTCATTGAGAAAAAATTTTTAAAAGTTGAATCAGGCGAATGTTTTCTTTAGGGGTGCCAACTGTAATCCGCAAACAATTTTCGCAATTGATTTCTTTGGTCCGGTTGCGAACAATGATCCTATTTTTCCTGAGGAATTCAAATACCTTTATGGCATGGTGGAATTTTACAAGGAGAAAGTTTGAATCTGATGGAAACACTTTCTTTACAATCGTCAATCGGGATAAATTTTCAGACAAAACATTTCTTTCGGCAATAATCTTACTTACAAAAGTATTTTTTTTGTTTTCAAAACGCAAAAATTTTTGCACTTCCTTTTGAGTATAAATGTTGATGTTATATGGGGCTTTGATTCTGTTTAATACATCAATAATTTTTTTGCTGGCGAAGGCCATTCCCATCCTGGCCCCGGCCATTCCCCACGCTTTCGAAAATGTTTGAAGAATGACTAAATTGGGAAAATCGGCTAAATTTTTCATTATCGAATTTCCGGGAGAAAAATCAACATACGCTTCATCCAGCACCACAATACCTTTAAATTCATCTGCAATTTTCAGAATTGATTCTCTGCCTATCAGGTTTCCTGTAGGATTGTTCGGAGAGCAAATAAAAATCAATTTAAGGTTTTTACTTTTCGAAATTTTTTTTACTTCTTGCAAGTCAATTTGAAAGTCTTTTTTTAAAGGGGCCTCGAATATCTTTACATTGTTTATTTGGGCAGCTACTTTATACATTCCATAAGTTGGTGGAAAAAGCAGAACCGCATCTCTTGATGGTTCGCAAAAAGCCCTGAAGAGCAAATCAATGGGTTCATCGCTTCCATTGCCAAGGAAAATATTTTCAGGGTTAACTTTTTTAATTTTTGAAATTTTGTTTTTCAGCTCTTGCTGCAACGGATCCGGATACCGGTTTAGGTTAAGGGATGGATTTGTTTTTGTAATTGTTCCAAAAGAATTTTCATTGGCATCCAGAAAAATGCCTGCTTTTCCGTTGTACTCCGAACGTGCGGAAGAATACGGAATTAATTTCCGGATATTTTTTCTTACCAGGTTATCGGGATTAAATATTTTTTTCATTTTATTCTGATGGATACTGCATTTTTATGTGCAATCAACCCTTCTGCTTCGGCCATTGTTTCAATCGCCTTTGCAATATTTTTTAATCCGCTTTTGGATAATTTTTGAAAAGTTATTTTTTTATTAAAACTATCGAGTGAAACACCGCTGTAGGATTTTGCATATCCGTTTGTAGGAAGAGTATGATTTGTACCGGAGGCGTAATCTCCTGCCGATTCGGGACTAAAGTTTCCGATAAATACAGATCCGGCATTTGATATTTTTTTTGCAATCAGGTCTGCATTTTTTACAACCAGAATTAAATGCTCGGGTGCATACTTGTTCGAAAATTCAATTGCTTCATCCCGGTTTTTAAAAAGTATGGCCTTGCTGTTTTTTAGGGATTGCAATGCAATGTTTTTGCGAGGCAGGTTTAACAATTGTTTTTTTAATTCGGCCTGAATGTTTGCAATGGTTAATTTATCCCATGAAAGAAGGATTACCTGACTATCGGGACCATGTTCGGCCTGTGAGAGCAAATCGGAAGCTACAAATGAAGGGATGCATGTACCATCAGCAATTACACAAAGTTCCGATGGGCCTGCTGGCAAATCAATTGATATTCCTTCTTTGTGTATCATCATCTTTGCAGCAGTAACAAATTGATTGCCCGGGCCGAAAATTTTATTAACCTTTGGGATTGATTTTGTACCGAAAGCCATGGCAGCTATGGCCTGGACACCTCCAATCTTATAAATGTTTTTCAATCCCAAAAGATTTGCGCAAAATAAAATGGCCGGTGAAATATTTCCGTTTTTATCCGGGGGGCTGCAGACGATAATTTCTTTGCATCCGGCTATTTTGGCCGGAATTCCCAACATCAGAAGAGTTGAAAAAAGTGGTGCGCTTCCACCGGGAATATACAGGCCTACCTTTTCGATTGGAACAGATTTTCTCCAGCAGGTAACACCCTTTGATGTTTCAACCTTTCGAATGGATTCTTTTTGAGAAATGTGAAAACGCTCAATGTTTTTTTTTGCCAGGGCAATAGATTTTCTTAATTCCCCAGAGATTAAATTTCCTGATTCTTTAATTTCGTTTTCAGAAACTTTCAGTTCGTTTAAATGAATACCATCAAATTGCAAAGTAAATTTTTGCAAAGCGGCATCTCCCGATTTTTTTACCTCATTCAAAATCTGAGAAACAATTTTTTCCAGCTTTTCAAAATCATATTGAGGCCGGGCCGAAAGGGCCGCCCAATTATTTTTTAAAGGATAACTGATTAATTGAATCATATTTATAAAACCATTTTTTCAATGGGAATAACAAGAATTCCCTGGGCCCCGTTTTCCTTTAATTTTTCAATAATTTCCCAAAATTTTTCCTCATTCACCACGGAGTGCACAGAACTCCAGCCTTTTTCGGCCAGTGGGAGGATGGTGGGGCTTTTCATGCCCGGAAGAATTTTGCATATAATATCCAACTTGTTATTCGGGGCGTTTAGAAGGATGTATTTGTTGTGCCTCGATTTTTTAACTGCCCGAAAACGGAATAAAAGTTTTTTAAGAATTTCGGATTTTACGCTATTTAATTTTGTTGAACTTACTAAAGCGGCCTCTGATTGCAAAACCAATTCAACTTCTTTTAGACCATTGGCAAAAAGTGTGCTTCCCGAGCTTACAAGGTCGCAAATGGCATCTGCCAATCCAACTCCCGGAGCTATTTCAACGGAACCGCTGACTGTTTCAATTTTGGCATTTACCTTATGTGTTTTTAAAAATTCGGATAGAATGGAAGGGTAACTGGTTGCAATTTTTTTACCGCGGAGGTCTTTAAGATTATTGTATTGCATGTTTTTAGGAACTGCAATGGCAAGCCGGCATTTTCCAAAACGGAGTTTTTCAACGAGTTTGATTTTTTTGCGCACCTCATAAATAATGTTTTCTCCCACTATGCCTGCATCGGCAACTCCATCTTCCACATACTGTGGAATATCATCATCCCTCAAAAATAAAACTTCCAGAGGGAAATTGTATGCTTCTGCCCTTAGTTTGTTTGGGCCTGTGGACAAATCAATGCCCGCTTCTCGGAGCATTTTAACCGATTCTTCGTGGAGGCGGCCTGATTTCTGAATTGCAATTTTTAATAAATCTTTCATAATAAATTCAAACGATTTTTTTTTGTCTTTAGGAATTCATTACTTTATTTTGGTGATGAATTGATTCCTGATGGATAATTTCGAAAAGTTGGCGAACAAACTCAACAGTGAGTTTTTTTTCGGTTCCTTGTTTCTCTCTGTTTCTAACAATTTCATCCCAACGGCCGGGTTGAAAAATAGTAATGTTTTTTTCCTTTTTGTATTTACCTATTTCCCTTGAAACGTCCATTCTATCTGCCAGCATATTGACCAATGTTTCATCCAGATGATCAATTTTATCTCTGAAGTCTTCGAGGCGACTTAAAAATTTTGCATCATCAGAAGAAACCCTTCTGTAAATTATTTTTGAAAGCAATTCACCAAGTTCCTCGGGTGTCAGCTGCTGTTTAGCATCGCTCAAAGCTTTTTTGGGATTAATATGAGATTCAATAATCAATCCGTCATAATTCAAATCAATTGCAGTTTGAGAAACACTCAACAAATAATCGGTAGAACCGCAAATATGACTTGGGTCGCAAATAAGTGGCAATTCGGGAATTCTCCTCTTCAGTTCAATTGGAATTTCCCAATGGGGTTTATTCCGGTACTTTGTTTTTTCATAACTGGAAAACCCCCGGTGTATGGCCGCTATTTTTGTTATTCCGGCTTTGTTGATTCTTTCTATGGCTCCAATCCAAAGTTCAAGATCAGTGTTTACCGGATTTTTTATCATCACCGGAACATCTACCCCCTGGAGGGCATCGGCAATTTCCTGAACCGCAAAAGGGTTTACCGTTGTGCGGGCGCCAATCCAAAGGGCCTCTATTCCCAATTTTAAAGCATCCAGAGCATGTTTTGCATTGGCTACCTCCACACATACCGGAAGCCCGGCTTCCTTGCCAGCTTTTTTCAGCCATTGCAAGCCAATGAATCCAACCCCTTCAAACGAATTTGGGCGAGTGCGCGGTTTCCATATCCCGGCCCTTATCATTTGAACATTTTGTTTGGCCAGTGCCATAACAGTTTCCATCACCTGTTCTTCTGTTTCAGCACTACAAGGGCCTGCAATGATAAGTGGTGAGGAGGTTTTGAAGCCCCAATCTTTAATACCCGCAAGTTTCAGTTTGTTATCCATAATATTTTCTTAAATAAATTTTTAATATTCGTTTGTCTTTCAATTTCCAATCCTCAACTTCGGGCTTCCATCTTCCGTCTTCCGACCAGTTTAAAGTTTTTTCCCCTCCAGAACTTTTCTTATTCCGTTGGCCTTTTTCATTGCTTTAAACATTTTTTTGTAATCTTTTTCATCCACAAAATTTTTAAATTCAGTTAATTCCTTAATGTAAGTTCCCAAAGCCTGGGAAATGTTTTTTGAATTTTGCAAAAATATGGGAGCCCACATTTCGGGGGAGCTTTTTCCGAGTCGTACAGTAGAGGCAAAACCGGAACCGGCAAGATTAAAAATTGTGGAAGTATTTTTTTCCATGTCGAGTACCGTAGTTGCCAGCATGAATGAGCTGATGTGAGAAATATGTGATACGTAAGCCACATGAATATCATGGTCTTTTGAATCCATGAACAAAATTTTCATGCCAAGTATTTCATACATATTTTTGACGAGGGCAATGGCATCAGGGTGACAGTTTTTTTTATTGCAAAGGATGGTCATTTTGCCTTCAAATAAATTTTTCATTGCCGCCTTTGGCCCTGAATTTTCAGTTCCTGCAATAGGGTGGGAGGGAACAAATTGTTTTCGGTTAGGATGGTTTTTTACTGAGTTGCAAATATCATTTTTTGTGGAACCAACATCGGTAACCACGGCCCCATTTTTTATTTTATCCAAAATAAAAGGAAGAATTTTAATTGTTTCGGCAACCGGAATTGCAATAATGATTAGGTCCGATATAGGAATTGATTTGGAAAGAGTTTCGATTTCATCTACTGTTCCAAACATCATTGCCTCTTTTGCATGATGTTTGTTTTTTTCTACACCCAAAATTTTTGTGGCAAAATGTTTTGCTCTCAAATCAAGTGCCATTGAACCGCCAATTAAACCGGTTCCAACTATGGTAACTATCATAACTTTTCCCTGGAATTAATTGTCTTTTTATTTTGAAAGCGGGGATGGCTCAATATTCTTTGAGCTGCTTCCTGAATTTTGCTTTCGGAATTACATAATGAAACCCGGACATGCCTTGCCCCCATTTTTCCAAAAATAAAGCCCGGGGTAATAAAAACTTTTGCGGATTGTAATATTGATTCAACAAATTCCTCCGGATTTTTTTCTTCATCCGGGAGCTTTGCCCATACAAACAATCCCACTTGATTTGAATCATATTTGCAATTCAAAATATCTAAAAGATGCCAGACTTTTTTCCTTCTTAGCGAATATTCCTCATTGCGGTTCTTATGCCATTCCACGCTGTTGTTTAATGCTTCGATAGCTCCATGCTGAACCGGTAAAAACATCCCTGAATCAACATTGCTTTTCACTTTCAGGATGGTATCTATATATTCTTTTTTTCCTGAAACCCAGCCAACGCGCCAACCCGGCATATTGTGCGATTTACTTAAAGAATTTAATTCCAAAGCAACATCTTTTGCCCCCTCAAAACTCAGAATGCTTGTGAATCCTCCCTGGTTTAAAATCATGCTGTAAGGATTGTCATGGCAAATTAATATTTTATGAAAATGTGCAAATTCAATTATTTTCTTAAAAATATCATCAGTGGCCTTTCCCCCTGTTGGCATGTTGGGGTAATTAATCCAAATTATTTTTGTTAGAGAAGAAACGCTTTCAGAGAGGTTTTTATAATCGGGCGACCAATTTTTTTTTTCATCGAGATTGTAGTAAACTACTTTTGCCCCTGTTAATTTAGTTACCGAAGAATAAGTGGGATAGCCCGGATCAGGCACCAGTACTTCGTCCCCGGGATTTAAGAATGCCATGGAGATATGCATAATTCCTTCCTTGGACCCGAGCAAAGGCAAAACTTCGGTTTCACCGTCAAGGCTAACGTTATAAGTTTTTTTGTAAAATGCCGCTATAGATTTTCTTAAATCGGGAATACCCCTGTAAGATTGATAGCCGTGATTTTGAGGCCGCTGTACACTTTCAATTATTTTGGCAATTACTTCATTGGATGGACTAAGGTCGGGGTCGCCAATTCCAAGGTTTATTACGTCAGCTCCACTTAAATTCATCTCCCGGATCTGTTGAAGTTTTTTAGAAAAATAATATTCTTCAACGCTTTTTAAACGATTGGCTGGCTCAATTATCATAATACATTCTGCGAAATATCAGTTTTTAAATTCTCTGCCGGAAAAACCTTTTCACCCCTTTTATATTCACCAAGTATTTTAAATTCGTTTGTAAGAGGGAGAATTGCTTTTATTGCTTTCGAGTACTGGTTGTATTTTTCGAATTCAAGATCAACATGAATAAAATATTCCCACTCCTTACCCACCAGGGGGAGGGATTGAATTTTCGACATATTTATTTCATAATCGGCAAGCACATTGAGGACTTTTGCAAGTGAACCTCTCTGGTGGGGCACATTAAAACAAACGGATGCTTTATCAGCTACGGAGGAGTCGAGAGAATACTTCTTATCAGTGATAACCAAGAAACGGGTAAAGTTTTTTTTGTTGGTTTCAATTCCCCTTGCAATTATTTCCAGACCATAAATTTCTGCTGCAAGTTCACTTGCAATTGCTGCGGTTCCGGCAATTTTTTTATCGGCAATATTTTTGGCACTTCCCGCTGTATCTTCTGATTCAATAAGTTTAACCGCAGGATATTTTTCAAAGAACTCATGGCATTGCAAAATTGCCATAGGGTGTGAATGCACTTCATTAATCTTTTTTATGTCCTGGCCGGGAAGGGCCAATAGATTTTGTTCAATCCGCAAATAAATTTCCCCGATAATTTTCATTTCAGATTCTCTGAGCATGGCATAATTTGGAAGAACCGTTCCGGCAACGGTATTTTCAATGGCAACAATGGCAAAATCAGCATTTTTCTTTTTGAGTGAGTTAAAAACTTCCTTAAAGGACATGCACTCAATGCACGAAAAATTTTTAATGAAATACTTTATTGCAGCAAGCTCATGAAAGGAACCTTTTAAACCCTGAATTGCAATTTTTTTTTCTGATTTCATTTTATTTTTCTCCCCGGAGGGAAATTTTATAATTTGAATAAATTCAGTATTTGGCTATTGACTGGTCAATTTCAGTTGCATAAGCTAAAAGGCCACCCCTGAGATTATACAAGTTTCTAAAATCAAATTTCTTTTCAAGCACTTTTATTGCTTCCTCGCTTCTCTGACCACTGCGGCAATGCACAACCACCTTAACATCTTTTGCAATTTTTTCGATATTATTTTCAATTTCATCCAATGGAATTAACTCACCACCCATATTTGAAATTTCATATTCAAATTCCTCACGAACATCAATAAGCTGGAATTTTTCACCTGAAATCTGCCATTCATTTAGTTCCTTTACAGAAATTTCCTTAAAAGAATTTTTTTCTGATTTAGCATTTTCATCCTGGTCGGAATCGGGTTCCCCCACCCCGCAGAAAAATTCATAATCAATAAGTTTTGAAACTGGTACCTGATTTGGATCTTTTGAAATTTTTAAAATACGCGTTTCGAAATTAAGGGCATCAAAGAGAAACAGCCGCCCGGCAAGGGGTTCACCAACCCCTGAAATTACTTTGATAACTTCATTTGCCTGAAGACTTCCAATAATTCCTGGGAGGACTCCAATAACCCCGCCTTCGGCACAGCTTGGAACCAGGCCGGGAGGAGGAGGAGCAGGAAACAAATCGCGGTAATTAGGACCGAAAATTCCGTTTTTATCTTTATAATTAAACACTGATACCTGCCCATCGAAACGAAAAATGGAAGCGTAAACATTTGTTTTTCCGAGCAGGACACAGGCATCATTTACCAGGTACCGGGTGGGAAAGTTATCTGTTCCATCAGCTACCAAATCATAGTTTTTAAAGATTTCCAGGGCATTTTCAGAGGTTAAACGGAGATTATGAATTTGTATTTTAATATGCGGATTTAACCCTTCCAGTCTTTCTTTTGCGGCTTCAACTTTGGCTTTACCGATGTCATTAACACTAAATAAAACCTGCCTTTGCAAATTGCTTTCATCTACCACATCAAAGTCAACAAGGCCAATGGTACCAACGCCTGCCGCTGCAAGATACATAAGCATTGGGGCACCCAAACCACCTGTGCCCACAACCAAAACCTTTGCAGCTTTAAGTTTGCGTTGTCCTTCAATATTAAATTCAGGAATAATCAAATGGCGGCTGTACCGTTCCAGTTCTGATTTCGAAAAAGTTATTTCTGACATAAATAAGCGATAATTAACTGTTGTAATGCAAAAAAAGATTAATATAGTTTTTTAGCCGTAAGGGATAAGTAACTGAAGTTACGCAAAAACATTAATTTCCAAAACACAAATATCAAAATACAAATAATATTCAATATCAAAATTTCAACTTTCAAACCGTCTGCTATCTTGATTTTTCGATTATCGTCAAATAAATTTTCTTTAGCGGTTTAGAATTTTCTTTATTGGTCAATGGAATTTTTTTGCAATTTGATTATTGTTATTTGTTATTTGAAATAGAGATGTGCGTAACAACAGTAAGTAATAAGTGATATGCAACACCTTAAACGATTAAATTATTCAATCGAATTTTATTACTCTGAAAAATTCTGTTTAATTTGCCATGAAATAATTTTTCAAATTTCAATAACTCACACATTTTTTTCCCTTACCTCTTCCGACTTCCGACTTCCGACTCCCGACTCCCGACTTCTGACTTCCGACTTCTGACTTCCGCCATCCGACTGAAGCCTATGGAATAATTAATCAACCCCGTTCAACCCTTTATTCCTCCTGCAATTGCCGGAATAATGCTTATGGTATCTGTTGGACCTACCTCGGTTAATTCACCGCTCAGAGTCCTTACATCAGTATCTCCAAGAAAAACTCTCACAAAGCTACGGAGTTTCCCATCCTTATCATACAAATGCTGCTTTATTTCAGGAAAGGTTTCGGTAATTCCGTAAATTGCTTTTCCAATTGTTTTTCCATTGGTTTCAAGGAATGCATTGTTTCCGGTGAATTTTCTAAGTGGGGTAGGGATAATGATTTTTGCCATTGTTATTAATTTTAAAGTTATAATATAATTTCTTTTTCAAATTTTTTTGAATTTTCATTCAGTCGCCATGAAGTTATTTCGCCAGTTTTTCCCTTTAATACCGAAATAATTATGTATGAAAAGAAAGGAAATGCTACCGACAGATCGTGTTCCGAAGGAAGAGCCGGATAGTCGGGATGAGAGTGATAAATTCCCAGGAGAGAAAAATTTTTTTCAATAGCAAATTTTTCAGCATGCATATAGTCTTCAGGAGAAATTTCGAATCTTCTTTTTTGATCTCCCGACTTTGAGTTTGAAGTTTTTGCAGAAAATAAAATTTGTCTTTCACCGCCATCCGTACCATAAAGAAACCCGCAACCTTCGTTTGGATATGATTCTGTTAAGTGTAAGCAGATTTCTTTTAAAACCGAATCTTCAATTTTCAAATTCATTTTCGCTAAAAAATTAATTAATAGAATTTAAGACCTCCCCATATTTTGATAAATTGTCGGGAAAAATTGTTACCACTGCTCCCTGAGGAATATTTTCGGATACCTTAATTGCACCTGCAAGGTTTGCAGCAGAGGAGGGACTAATTAATAATCCTTCTTTTTGGGCAACAATTTTGATAAGATTGTATGCTTCGTTAGTAGGAACTGAAAGGGTTCCATCTGCCAGAGTGGGGTCGTAAATAGCGGGGACCATAGCTGTTTCAAGGTGTTTCCATCCTTCAAGGCCATGCATAATTGTTTCAGGCTGGAGGGATACCAGTTGAATTTTTTCATTTAACAGTTTCAATTTTCGTCCTGTGCCTGTAAAAGTTCCTGTGGTGCCAAGGCCCGCCACAAAATGAGTTATTTCTTTATTCGTTTGAAAATATATTTCTTCTGATGTATGGTTAAAATGTGCCTTCCAGTTATTGGAATTGGAGTATTGGTCTGCATAGAAATATTTGTCGGGAAATTTTTCAGCTAACAATTTAGCTTCAAATTGTGCCCCATCGGTAGATTCAAAGGGGGAAGTAAAAATGATGGTGGCTCCGAGCATTTTTAAAAGATTTTTTCTTTCGGATGAAACATTTTCGGGAATGCAAAGAGTAACCGGAATTCGCAAGGCAGCGCCAATGGAGGCATAAGCTATTCCTGTATTTCCGCTGGTGGCATCCAAAAGTATTTTTTCGTTACTCATTTCACCCGAGAAAATTGATTCCCTTATAATGTTATATGCCGGACGGGCCTTCACGCTTTCGCCCAGCTGCATCCATTCGAGTTTGGCAAAAATTTTAACCTCTTTTCTGGGAAAAACATTTTTTAATTCCCACAAGGGGGTGTTTCCAATAAATTGGCCAATTTCAGTAATTTTCTTTTTTAATTTTATATCAGCTGAAGGAACATTCATTTTTCCTTAATTTCCTGAATTCACAAGTTGATTTGTAAGGTGATTTAAATATTTAACCTTTTCTGCAAAATTTCCTTTCAGATTTTTTCTGATTTTTTCAAGATTGGTTAACAGAGACGGCAGTTCTTGTGGCAAAAAATCCTCTAAAACTATTCTGAATTTTTTTGCAAACGAAGGAGATTTTCCGTTGGTGGAAATAGCAATTTTTAAATTCCCTTTTGTAACTACAGATCCCAGGTAAAAATCGCATAATTCAGGGGTATCACAAACATTGGAAAGTATTCCCCTTTTTTTGCATTCTGAATGAATGGAAGAATTTAATTCAGCATCATCAGTGGCAATTATCACCAGTTGTTTTGACCGAAGATCATCAGGAGAAAATTTTTTTAGAATTAATTTTACTCGCGGAAAATCCATCACCAGTTTTTCAATTTCAAAATTCAAAGCGGGTGAAACCACTGATACGTTGGCGTTGGGGCTGCTTTTCAAAAGAAAAGTAAGTTTTTCCAGGCAGGCTGATCCACCTCCCACAATAAGGGTTTCAAATTTATCGAGCTTTAAAAAAACCGGATAAAGGAGATTTTCTTCAGAGGTATTAATTACTTGTATTTTTTTTCGCATTGATAGGAAAAAAAAGATTATTTCATTTCTTTTGTTGGATATGTTTTTGAAACTCCACCCGTTGATAATTGAACTTTGGATGAAGCGAAACAACTTCTCCGATCAGTATTATCGCAGGTGATAGTATTTCTTCGGATTTCGCTTTTTCAATGATGGTGTCCATTGTCCCAAGAATTATTTTTTCATTTTTCAGGGATCCATTTTGAATTATAGCAACGGGTAGTTCACTTTTGCCGAACCTGGTAAAAATTTTTACAATTTCTTTTAGTTTTTTAATCCCCATCAAAATAACTACTGTGGCTGTTGATTGGGCTGCAAGAGAAATATCCCTGGAAACTTTCCCGCTGCTTGTGGTTCCGGTAATTACCCAAAAACTTTCATTCCTTCCCCGCCTTGTAAGTGGAATTTTCAAAAGAGAAGAAATCCCGGTGGAGCTGGAAATTCCGGGAATTACTTCCGTCTCAATTCCAAAAGCTCCGGCATATTCAATTTCCTCATGACCTCTTCCAAAAATAAATGGGTCGCCACCTTTGAGACGAACCACATGTCCGTAATTAAGAGCGTAATCAACAATCATCCTGTTAATTTCGCTTTGCGAATTTTTTTGGAGGCCTGCTTTTTTTCCCACAAAAATTCGGAATGCTTTGGCGGGGGCAAAATCAAGTAACTCAGTGCTGACAAGAGAATCATAAAGAACCACATCAGCCATTCCAAGTGTTTTAATTCCTTTAAGGGAAATAAGCTCCGGGTCCCCCGGGCCGGCTCCAATTAATGTAAGTTTGGGATTCATATTTCTTCTGTCATTTCATAATTTATCTGTTCCACGGGATGTGCCGGTTCTTCCAGCGCAATTACAGAAACTTTGTTTTTATAAAACCATCCTGCTTTTATAAGTTTTTCAAACGAAATTATTCCGATAATATATTTTCTGCTGGCACTGTTATATGATTCTTCAACCTCTTTAAAATCGTTAACGTCAAAATCAGCCGCATCAAAAAAGCTAAGGAAAATCCGGATGAAATAATCATTTGTAAGCTCGTATGAAACTCCCGTTTTTGATTTTTTGTATTCGTAACGGTAATCGTAGCGGAGGGCGGCAATATCGCTAAGCACCGCAGAAGAGGTGGGGTACCTGCCTGCCCCTTTACCATATAAAAATTGTTCATCGGCAAGTTTACTTCCAATTAAAACCCCGTTAAATTCATTGCTCACTGAAAACAGGCGGTTGTTGCTGTCGACAAAAGTTGGAAGAACATATGCAACGATATTATTTTCATCAATTCTTTTTGCTGTGGCCACTAATTTAATTTTTAATTTCTTTTCGCTGGCGTATTTCGAATCGCTTTCATGAAGGCAGGAAATTCCTTTGCAAATTAAATTTTTCGGATTTACCAGAATTCCATAAGCATGTTGTAAAACAATGGTTAATTTGTTGAGTGCGTCATTTCCTTCCACATCGAGGGAAGGATTGCTCTCTGCAAATCCAAGTTTCTGGGCCATTTTGAGGGCTTCAGCGTACCCTAAACCTTCCTCATTCATTTTGGTGAGAATGAAATTTGTAGACCCATTAACAATGCCTGAAAAAGACCTAAGCAAATCATTATCGTAGTACTCCTCCAGATTCCTTATTACCGGTATGCTGCCGCAAACAGAGGCTTCATAAAGAAAGGAAACATCGTTATCCTTTTGAAGCGGTAAAAGTTCGGCAAGATGTTCGGCAATCATTTTTTTATTTGCACTTACTACCGCTTTTTTATTTTTCATTGCAACAGAAACAATTCCGAAGGCGGCATCCGCATCATCAATTAATTCAACAATTACGTTAATATCATTGTCGGAGAGCAGTTCATCGGCCACGGTAGTAAAAAGGCCCGCGGGGGCATTTCTTTTTTTTTCGGGATGTTT
>JAHEZO010000040.1 GCA_023250995.1 Flavobacteriales bacterium
TGATTTAGAGATTTGGTGTTTTGGTGGCAGGATCAATAAAACGGACATTTTTTTTATATATGGAATACATAAACATTTTTTATTTGGTCTTTTACGTTAAAAACATCTGCAAAAATTTTCTAAAGTTCATTTGTCCTTTGAACTAACCCATTATATCTTTTTATATTTTTTTTTGTAAAAAAAGCTTTATACTTTTAACCCTTGCATTTTATTCCGGTTTTAGATTATGAATTATTTTCCTCTGGTGATAAAAAAAGGTTCATGACCCAAGCCCCAAATTACAAGCACCAAAAGGTAAACGGATTTGCCAAGAAATTCCATCACGGAGTTATTGTTTTTTTTCTTCCTTTTTTCTTGAAATTTTTGACTTTAAACCTGGGAATTGGGACTTGCTCGGCTCAGTCAGCAGGAATCTTCGGTTCAACCAATCTTAGTTTAAACTCCACGGGAACTACAGCCGACCCTTCTGCCATTTTAGATATTTCAGGCACGGGACTGGGACTACTTATTCCCAGAATGACTTTTGCAAACAGGCCGGTCTCCCCTGTAACAGGTTTATTAATTTATCAAACGAATTCAACTCCCGGCTTTTATTACTACGATGGATCATCCTGGGTTCAGATTTCTTCAGGAACCAGTCCTTGGACAAGGTCGGCACCCAATGTTTATTTAGCCACTGGAACGGATAATGTTGGCATTGGGACATCCATACCTTTGTTCAAATTAGCAGTTCAAGCTAACGATAACAGCAACATTGCTTCGTTTGGTCATGGCTCAAATGCAAGGCTAGAACTCAGACCTGAAGGATCAAGTCAGGGAGTAAAGATGGCATTTGTAGGAGCAAGTGGTGCCGACAAGTTTTATATTTCTCCTCCATCGGGATGTTGTACGGACGTGGTCTTTGAGTCTGTTTCTTATGGCGATGCTTTTGAATTCATTCCGGATATCAATTCAGCAGGAGGAATGATAATTACTAAAAACCCAGGAGGGACTGCGCCAAAAAATATGCTCGATGTTGTTGGGTCGGCTGCCATGGGTACTTTTGGCGGTGTTAATGTAGCCCCGGCCAATGGCCTGATTGTTTCAGGAAATGTGGGCATTGGTAACAGTTCTCCTGCCGAACTTCTTGATGTGGCCGGTAGAATCAGAATTGGTGCCTTAAGTGCACCAGGTACGCCCACAGACAAGCTATATAATGTGGGTGGAAATCTTTTCTGGAATGGCACACAACTTAATTCTTCATCACCTGGTTGGTCAACCACAGGGAATGCAAGCACCGTGGACGGAACACACTTCATAGGAACAACCGATGACATCCCGCTAAACTTTAGGGTAAATAACCAGAAGGCCGGAAGGATAGAGAATACGAATGCAAATACCTTTTTCGGATATCAATCGGGAAGTACAAATAGCGGAACTGGGAATTCTGTTTTTGGAAATTCATCATTGGTTTCTAATACAACTTCAGGTAATAATGTTGCCATTGGAAGTCACACCCTTTTTACACAATCATATTCTAATGGGGGTTCACCCTGGAACACCGATAATGTTGCCATTGGAGCTGAATCAATGTATTTCAACCAACCCACTACAAGCACTAACGGCCGCAGGAATACTGCCGCTGGTGCCTATTCATTAAAACAAAATACTATCGGAACAGGAAATTCTGCTTTTGGATATTCTGCCCTTACTTCCAATACATCAGCGAGCCGGAATATTGCCATAGGCTATAGTTCTCTCTCTACCCAATCATTCAGCAATGGGAGTATTGAATGGTTCAGCGATAATATTGCCATTGGTTATGGTGCTTTAACAAATAATCAACCCACATCAACAACTGAAGGATACAGAAATATTGCAATTGGCAGCTTTTCATTAAACTCAAATACTACAGGAGCAAAAAACACTGCCGTAGGTTATTTGGCATTAAACGTTAATAGTATTGGGAATTACAACAATAGTTTTGGTTCGGATGCCATGGGATCAAACACTACTGCGGGACGAAACTTAGCTTTTGGAAATTCAGCTTTGTACTCCCAAAGCTATAATAACGGAGGAGTGGCATGGAACAGCGATAATGTGGCCGTTGGATATGAGGCTTTATTTGCAAACCAGCCAACCACCAATGCCAATGGTATTCAAAATACTGCTATTGGAAATTATGCACTTACGGCAAACACTACTGGAATCCTAAATACAGCCAGTGGTTATCAATCACTTTATTCTAATAACACAGGCACTCATAATACCGCAACCGGGAGTTGGGCCTTGTATACCAACCAATCAGGAATAAAAAATACAGCAACAGGAGTAACTGCACTTGGAAGCAACAATAATGGGAGCTATAACACTGCAATGGGTTATAGTTCCCTTTATGCAAACATAAGTGGAACTGAAAACACCGCAGTCGGACATCTTTCCTTAACGGCTAATACAGGAAACTATAACACTGCAGTGGGAAAAGGGTCGCTTCAGTCAAATGTTGGCACAGATAATAATACCGCCATTGGGACCAATGCACTTTTTTCGAACAATGGCGGTGCAAATAATACCGCTCTGGGTTTTCAAGCTGGCTATACAATTACTCCGGGTAATGCAAACACCACCGGAAGCAATAATACATTTATCGGTTACAATGCCGGGCCAGGCACTGCCACTCAATTAAGCAATGCAACTTCAATTGGCTATAAGGCGCTGGTTTCTCAAAATAATTCCTTGGTTCTCGGAGGAACAGGAGCCGATGCGGTGAATGTGGGAATTGGTACCACCACCCCTTCAGCCACCCTGGATATCTCTCCTGCAACAGGAGCTGCTGTGAACATCAAACCCTGGGGTAACAATCCGGGAAAAACCGGAGAAATCCGTTTCAACGAATTGCCCGGAAACGGATCAGAATATGTGGGATTTAAATCACCCGATGCCATTACTACAAATAAAATTTGGACCTTACCCAGCTCTGATGGAGCTTCAAATGAGGTGCTAACCACCAGTGGTGGGGGGATTTTAAGCTGGAGTGCCATTCCCGCTGGCGCAAGTGCGTGGACCAGGAGTGCCCCAAATATTTACACCACCACGTCAACCGATAATGTTGGTATTGGAACTTCCACCCCTGCTGAGGTATTGCATCTTTCAAGAAACGCAAATAATAATACAGGAATTAAAATAAGTAATACTGATCTTGGGTCAATCTCTTCTGAAGGCGTTACCTTTACAGATGAAGAAGGGGATTTAGCCGGGCTGATGGTAAATGACAATTTAAGTACCTCGGGAGCGGCCATGACTCTTTTTAATAACCGCACCTCAGGATTTATCCGGTTTAATACCTTAGGCACCACAAAAATGACCATTGAAAACGGAGGGAATGTTGGCATTGGAACCACCAGTCCAACAACGAAATTAGAAGTAACCGCCAGCGGAACTTCCCATTCAATTTACGGAAATACCACAGGCACTGGAAAAGCCGGTTATTTTCTTGTGTCGAATGCCGGAAACTCGAATTCTGCTCTTGAAGGCGGCCACACCGGAAGTGGTGTTGCCATTGCAGGTTATAATACCGGAACCGGAAAAGCCGGAGATTTTCAAATCAATAATTCTTCAAGCACTGCCGATGCCGTTTCTATAGCCACTAACGGAAGCAACTCAAAGGGATTATCCATTTCACATACGGGCATAAGCGGAGCCGCCACTGATTACGGATTATATGTTACAAATACAGGGGTGGCAGCAAGCACAGCCAATGTGGGTGGATACTTTTCCGCCAGCGGGGCCACAAGTAATTATGCAGCTATTTTTGACCTTGGAAATGTTGGGATGGGTACATCAACTCCAACAGCCAGACTCCATGTGAATGCCGGAGGCATAAAATCTGAAAACAGCCAAGTTGGCTATACAGGTTTGCTAACCCTCTTAAATAAGGCAAATGCTACCGCAGATTATGGATCTTATTTGGAATTTACAGGTTCCGGAACCGAAACCCAAATGGGGAAAATTATATCTGGCTGGAATGCTGCTTCTACCGCAGATGCATATATGCGATTTGATGTTAGGGGATCGAACTCTGTTTCGGAAGCCTTGCGTATTACTAGTTCAGGTAATGTAGGGATTGGAACCACTGTTCCGGGAGCAAAATTACACGTTTTTTCTTCCGGCAATAGCGTAACCGAAATTCTAAACGAAAACTCTAATTCTGCAGGGAGTACAGAAATTAACCTTAGGACGGATGGAGGAATAAATGATAAACTAATGTTATTTAAAGGGGGCTCAACTGCAGGTGGCACTATTGATGGAATTTCTTTGGCCAACTTATCCATCGTTTCTTCCGGTGCCACAGCCGGACCATTAATGGTTAGAACCATTACTTCAAACTCTATATACTTTTTATCTAATAACCTTACAAGAATGACCCTCACAGGTGGAGGTAATTTGGGAATTGGCACAACAGCACCTGTTAATTTATTAGATGTTGAAGGGGGAATAGCCATTGGCACATCTTATTCTGGTACAAATACGGCCCCTTCAAATGGGGCTATTATTGAGGGTAAGGTGGGGATAGGATTGACAGTCCCGGCAGTAAAATTTCATGTTGCCGATAACTCCTCTTCTGCTTTTGCCGGGATAATTGCTCAGACAAACTCAACCTCCGCCAGTGGTTTATTGGTGAAAACGGCCACCAATGGCGATGCTGCAACTTCTGTTTTTTCAGCAAGGTTTGGAAATACAAATGATGCCTTTAATGTTTGGTCAAATGGTAAAACAACCATCGGAAATCAAACAGGTGCCGGAAATACAACATTGGAAGTTAAAGGTGATATTTCTGCAACGATAACTACTATTGCTTCTAATGCAACCATAGCTGTTGGGGCTTTTTCTGTTGTTGAAATTACCGGAACCACACAAATTAACACAATTAATACCGGCTTTGATGGAAAAATTTTATACCTGTTTAATACCACGGGGCCAGTTGGTGCTGCAGTACTTGGCAATGGCGGAAATATCCAAACATGCAGTGGTGCAAATTTAGTTTCTTCAGGTGCTATAAATGGTTGGTCTGCCACGCTTGTTTACCAGGCGGCCCCCCTGAATAAATGGGTAGTTGTTTCTTTTAATCCTTAATTAAATTTATTAACAATTTTAAATCAAAAAAAATGGAATGTACAGATCAAATTCAACTGCAGGGCAACAGCCCCGGAAAAATAAAAGGCAATTTTTCAGGTAATGACTTGCCAAAAAACATTAGAGTAAAAGGAACCTCAGATATTAATCATGTTTCGGCTTCCGGTAATTGGATTTCAAAAAACAGGTATTCATCCCTAGCCCAGGTTTTAGAATTGTTAGACGATAACAACCAGGTGATTAAGGAATGTCAATATGATTCTCAAGGCAAATTTGTTCCTCCACCAAACAATGACTGTTTTGTTTCTTATGGGAGCCCATACCTTGATTTTGTTTCACTTTCTGATGGTTCTTTGGAAGTGGATTTATTTTTTACTTCCGAAAAACAGGTGGTGAGTCATATGGTGTTGAGGAGAGGGGAAAATGACAATGCCTTTTATCAGATCGGAACCACCATTGCCTATGATAGTAATGCAAAAGGATTTTATACCACAAAGGATACCGCACCTTTAAGCGGAAGTACTTTATATAAAATACGAACCAATTTTTCAAGTTGCGCAAGTAAGGATTCGGATTCTGTGTTGTATGTGAGTGCGTAACACAATTTTCATTAAGAAAGATCCTAGTACCACCAAGGACACGAAAAATCTTATTTTCTGTCTTTGGTGTCTATGGTAGTGCCAAGAAAAAAATAATTAAAAGTAAAATTCCATTTTAAGTAAACCGCAAAATTGGCTTTATCCCGCTCCATGAAAACTACCGAAACCTGCATTCATATAAAAAAGCAGAAATAATTTTTCCAAATGAAATCACCCAAATATATCCCCGAAATTAATCCGGCAGTTTTTTGGGATGTGCCCAAAGAAAAGCTGGATTATACCAAATACAGCGATTTTATTATTTGCCGCGTTTTTAATTACGGAAATTTTACCGAGATTGCGGATATCATTGTTTGTTATGGTAAAAAATACACTATGGAAATCCTAATTCATTCCACAGAGTTAAATATTTTTGGCCTTTCAAATGCCTCGGCATTTCTTGGAATCCCTGAAAAAAATTTTACATGCTACGAACGGAAGCCGTTTCCCCTGAACTCTTAGGTGTCCTGCGGCAACTAATGGAGTTGGAATCGCTTAGAAGTTTTCGCCTGGTAGGTGGAACAGCGTTGGCTCTTCAATTGGGACATCGGGAATCAGTGGATATCGATTTGTTTTCCTCCAATGAATTTCCAACCGAGGACATTTGCAATGAATTAGAGGAAAAATTTAACCCCGAACAAGGAATCAGGTTTGCTAAAGAAGTAATGATAGTTTTAAAGGCCAAAGGGGTTAAAATTGATATTGTAAATGATAAAAAAATATTTATCCGCCATGCAATAATTGAAGATGGAATAAGAATGGCAAGCCTTGAAGAAATTTCCGCCATGAAAATAAAAACAACCTGTGACCCCTTTTCGGGAAGAAAAACTCAAAAGGATTTGGCAGATATTGCAACTTTGCTGGATACTTTTACCGTAAAAGAAATGATTGAATTTTTTAAAGAGAAATACCCCACCATGTCTCCTTATTCCGAAAATGTCATCCTTCAGTTAAGTAAAGATTTTGATGTGGCAGAACGAAAATCTATTATGCCCAAAATGTTTAACGGACTCACCTGGGAAAAAACAAAACAAAAGATAGGAGAAGGTTTAAAAGATTATTTTGACGGCATTATTCAGGAACGCGAAATAATTCTTAAAAGGAAATCAGAGGAAAAATGACATCTTTGGTTTGGTTATTTTGAGTCGAGAATTTTAAACAACTCGTCCAGGTTCGGAGTTAGAATTACTTCTATCCTTCGGTTTTTTGATTTTGCCGCCTCGGTTTTTTCCATGTCAACCGGAATATATTCTCCTCTCCCTGCTGCGGTAAGCCGCCTTGGATCAAGGTTTTTATTTTCACTTAATAATCGTACAACAGCCGTTGAGCGAAGCACGCTCAAATCCCAATTATCTTTTAAATTGCTTCCCGGAATAATTTTATCAATATCCGTATGCCCTTCTACCAAAATGCTTATGTCGGTTTGCGATTCAAGCACTTTGCCCAGAGCCACAATGGCTTCTTTTCCCTTTTGGTCAATGGCAGTGCTGCCTTTTGCAAAAAGGAGTTCGGCTTCCAGCGACACATAAATTTTTCCGTCTTTTTGAGTAATGCTGAGCCCTTTATCTTTAAAGCCCAGCAATGCCTTTTGAACCTTATCTTTAAGCGAATTTGCGGCCGAATCCTTTTGAGCAATCAATGATTCAAGTTCCCTTACCCTCTGTTCACGTTTTTCGAGCTCGGAGCTCACTTTTTCCAAACTTTCCTTTTTGCCGCCAAGCTCCCTCTCCAGATTTTTTAGGTTATCTTCTTTTTTCTGGAGTTCCACCTGGGCCTTCTGAAGTTCGGTCATCAGTTTAAAATTTTCCGATTCGCTTCCCTTTTGCAGCTCCGCCTGTTTTTTCAGCAGCTCATTGTTCAGTTTATTTATCTTGTCATATTGATCCTGCATCTTTCGCAGGGCAATGCCCATGTTGGCCGAATCGGTTACAAGAATTTCTTTTTCTTTGTTTATCGCTTCAAGCTTTGCCTTGCTTTCATTCAGTTCGGTTTCAAGTTTACCATTGGCTACCGATAGGGTGGTTCTTTCAGTAGAACAGGTTTCATATTTCGATTTAAGCTCTTCATACTGCCTTGCGGGGATGCATGAAAAAAGAAGAATGGAAATTATGGATGGAAATAAAATAAAAAAATTCAAATTTTTCATTGGATTATTTTTTTGTTAAAAAATCGAATACTGCTAATATTGCAAAAGTTGATTTTCATTTAAATGAAATACAATAGTATCAAATTATGATTTTGGTTAAACAAGTTAATTATTTCAAGATAGTAACAATTTTATAAACATTAAAACTTTTTATGCTTAATTCCGTTTATTAGATAGCTAAAACACCTGTATTTATGCTGCCTTCAGGATGGATTACCGAAAAGCGGATTGACTTTGAATATCAAAGTTATTTGTTGCTCGCTTACCTTAAAACTGTTAACGATTCTTTTTTCGAAAGTAAACTTTATCCCCACCTTGCCGAGCTGATTTCACACCACAAAAACCTGTTGCACCTCAGAAATGAAAAATTAAATCTGGCCGCAAAGTTTCCAAAAGAAATTAGCGGAGTTGATTTAAAGGAAACGAAAATAGAATTCACCCCCCTTTTGAGGGATGATACCATGATGTCGGAAATAAATTCTATTATTGATTATTCCATTCCAAGAATTGAAACTTATATTGATGAAGGAAACTCCATATTTAATTTTGCTAAGGAAAAAATAAACATTTATCCGGTGGGGGTAATTCCGATTTATGTAAAAGAAGGTTACCTCTTTTTAACCTGCCTGCAGTCGGGAGAAAGAAAAGCAAATGTGTTTCAGTTTAATCTTTCGCTTCTCTTAAATGATATTGCGGATTTAAAACCTGGGTTATTATTACCGGGTGAGAGGAATTCAGTTCCTGTTTATTGCAATATTCATACTCAGTATGTGTCAACCTTTTCACTTTCAGCTTTCGATTCATTCGAAAACATTAAAAGCAAACTGATACGCGAAAAGCCTGAACTTCCCAATCCGGCCACCTTTGCTGCGGAGTCTGAATTGTTTTTTCCGGTAAACGAAACATTTTTGCCTGTTGCAAAAAAATTACTGATTCAATATGTTTCCCCTCCTGTTTCTTTTAAAAAGACAACCTCCGGTTCCACTTCCGAGTAATTTATTAATTGATGTTGCGCAAAAACATTAATTTCCAAAATACAAATAATACCATTTAAACATTTATTTTATTTTCTTCCTTCCCGCACCCGTGATCCCTGAAGAGACCAGCCCACTTACTCTTGAGCGTTGATCCCTTTAGGAAAAAAAGGGTAAGTGTAGGAAAAGATTGTTTTAAATGTCTAAATGGTGTAATATTCAATATCAAAATTTCAATCATCAAACCGTCTGCTAACTTGATTTTTCGAATATTGCCGAAAAAATCTTCTTTAGCGGTTTAGAATTTTCTTTATTGGTAATTGGAATTTTCTTGCAATTTGATTATTGTTATTTGTTATTTGAAATAGAGATGTGCATATCATCAGTTATTAATAAGAATATATCCAATGGTTTTAATGCAAAAAATTGATTCCTGAAAGTGGTATCTTCCCTTTACCCATAAACAATATTTAAGTACTTTAGCTGCCCAAAAAAATAAGTCGACTTTTTTTAATAAAGAGTACTGCCAAGCCCAAGTAAAACAAAAATTAAAATGATTGCCACCATTTCCAACTTCCTTAAAAAAACCTTTGGTACAAAGTCAGAGAAAGATGTTAAAATCCTGGAGCCGCTGGTTTCGGAAATTCACCTGCAGTACGAAAAAATAAAACTTCTTACCAATGATGAATTGAGAGGAAAAACCGTTGAATTAAAACAAAAAATAAAAGATTTTATCCGGGATGAACAGGAAAAAATCTCATCACTCCAGAAAAAAATTGAAGAAAATTACGACATGAATATTGAGGAAAAGGAAACCATTTATGAAGAAATTGACAAGATTGAAAAAATCATTACAGATAAAATTGAAGTTGTATTGAATCAAATCCTTCCGGAGGCATTTTCTGTTGTTAAGGAAACAGCCAAGAGATTCAAAGAAAACAGCAAAGTAAAGGTTACCGCAACCCCAATGGACAGGGATTTATCTGCCAGGCGCGAACATATTGAGATTGAGGGCGAATTTGCCTTATGGAATAATTCATGGGTGGCGGCCGGAAACCGGATTACCTGGGACATGGTTCATTATGATGTTCAGTTAATCGGAGGGATTGTATTGCATCAGGGAAAAATATCGGAGATGGCTACAGGCGAGGGAAAAACCCTTGTGGCAACCTTACCTGTTTATCTCAATGCCCTTGCCGAAAGAGGAGTGCATCTGGTTACCGTAAACGACTACCTTGCCAAACGGGATTCGGAATGGATGGGAGTGATTTTCGAATTTCATGGATTGGTGGTTGATTGCATTGATAAACACCAACCGAACTCTGAGGAGCGGAGGAAAGCCTACCTTGCTGATGTTACCTATGGAACAAATAATGAATTTGGGTTTGATTACCTGAGAGACAACATGGCCAACAGCCCTGCGGATTTGGTTCAGCGAAAGCATAATTATGCCATTGTGGATGAAGTGGATTCTGTTCTAATTGATGATGCCAGAACTCCTCTGATTATATCGGGACCCACTCCCCGTGGTGAAAAGCATGAGTTTGCCGAGCTGAAACCAAGGGTTGAACGAATTGTGAGGGCACAAAAAGAATTTGTGAATACTCTTTTGGCCGATGCCCGGAAAATGCTTTCGGCAGATGAAAAAAACACCCCGAATAAAAAGGAACTGGAACAAAAAATTACAGATGGAAGTCTGGCTCTTTTCCGTGCCTTCAGGGGGCTGCCTAAAAATAAAGCATTAATTAAATTTCTGAGTGAACCGGGGATGAAAGAATATATGCGGAAAACCGAATATTTTTATTTGCAGGATAACTCCAAAGAGATGCCCAAAGCAGATGCCGCCCTCTTTTTTGTAATTGATGAAAAAAACAACACCATTGAACTTACCGAAAAAGGGCTTGACCTGATGGCGGATTCTGCCGAGGAGGCAAACTTTTTTGTTTTGCCGGATATAGGATCGAACATTGCCGAAATAGAAAAGGCAAATTTAACCCCGGCCGAAAAAATAAAGAAGAAAGATGAACTGATGCGCGACTATACTTTGAGGTCGGAAAAAATACATACCGTAAATCAATTGCTAAAAGCATACACCTTATTTGAAATTGATGTTGAATATGTAATCATCGACAATAAAATTAAAATTGTGGATGAGCAAACGGGGCGAATCATGGAGGGGAGGAGATATTCGGATGGTTTACATCAGGCCATTGAAGCAAAAGAAAATGTAAAGGTAGAGGCAGCCACTCAGACTTATGCCACCATTACTCTTCAGAATTATTTCAGGATGTATCACAAGCTTGCAGGGATGACAGGAACAGCCGAAACCGAAGCAGGAGAGTTATGGCAGATTTACAAACTGGATGTAGTGGTAATTCCAACCAACAAACCCATTACCAGAAAAGACAGCGAGGACCTTGTTTACAAAACCAAAAGAGAAAAATACAATGCCGTTATTACTGAAATTGAAAACCTTGTAAAAGCGGGCAGGCCGGTTCTTGTGGGAACCACTTCGGTAGAAGTTTCGGAACTTTTAAGCAGAACATTAAAATTAAGGGGAATAAAACACAATGTGCTTAATGCGAAACTCCATCACCGGGAAGCAGAAATTGTGGCGGAGGCAGGGCAGGCAGGCACAGTAACCATTGCCACAAACATGGCGGGGAGAGGAACGGATATTAAACTTGGGCCCGGAGTAAAAGATGCAGGAGGTCTTGCGATAATTGGTACGGAGCGGCATGAATCCAGAAGGGTTGACCGCCAGCTCAGGGGAAGATCGGGCAGGCAGGGAGACCCGGGAACTACACAGTTTTTTGTTTCTTTAGAGGATGATTTGATGCGGCTTTTTGGATCTGACCGGATTGCAAAACTCATGGACAGAATGGGCATTGAAGAAGGAGAGGTAATTCAGCATTCAATGATAACCCGGTCTATTGAACGGGCACAAAAAAAGGTGGAAGAAAACAATTTCGGAATCAGGAAGCGATTGCTTGAATATGATGATGTGATGAACTCGCAGAGGGAAGTTATTTACAAACGCAGGAGGAATGCCCTTTATGGCGACCGGCTGGCTCTCGATATTGCGAATGCCATTTATGACATCAGCGAAAACATTGTTACCGAAACTTCCGCAGGAAGAGATTTTGAAGGATTCGGATTGGAGTTGATTCGCACTTTTTCAATGGAACCACCGGTTTCGGAAGATGAGTTTGTGGAACTGAAGCCACAGGAAATTGCCGAAAAGGTTTATCGTGTTGCTCAGGAAACTTACAAAAGAAAAAGCGAAAATTCAGCATCTTCGGCATTCCCGGTAATTAAAGAGGTTTTTGAAACACAGTCCTCAACTTATCAGAACATTGTGGTGCCTTTTTCGGATGGAAGAAAAACCCTTAACATACTTACGAATCTTGAAAAGGCCTATTCAACCCAGGGAAAAGACTTAATCCGTTCGCTTGAAAAATCGGTTGTACTGGCCATGATTGATAATGAATGGAAGGAGCATTTGCGTGAGATGGACGACCTTCGGCAATCGGTTCAGAACGCTTATCTTGAGCAAAAAGATCCACTCTTGATTTACAAATTTGAGTCATTTGGATTGTTCAAAAAAATGATTGATAAGGTAAACCGCGAAGGGATATCATTTTTGCTAAAAGCGAGTCTTCCTACCCCCCAGCCCGGAATGGTAAGGAGTGTGCAGGCACCCAGAAGGACGGATTTGAGCAATGTGCGTACAAGTAAAGCCGAGGTAACTTCCACTATTTCGAATAATGGCAATGAACAGGCCCGTTCGCAAGATATGAGGGAAAGGGCAAAACCCCAACCGGTAAGGGTTGAAAAGAAAGTTGGAAGAAATGAAGCCTGCCCTTGCGGAAGCGGCAAAAAATATAAAAATTGCCATGGGCAAAATGTTCCTTAAATGGTTACACAAAATGTTAAAGGTTTGCATTATCGCAATTGAATTGTAATTAACCCAAGTGGTTTTTATTTTTCCTCCGCTGTCTTTCTGTAGTTTGTTTTGTAATCAAAATCTTCTACGGATTTGTTATACCCAATTAGTCCTACAGGTTGGGTAAATGTCACTATTTGGCTGTCAGGTTGTGGTTGAAGAGTCGTGGAAAACTTAACTGGGTCAAAAGGATATTTCATTCTAGTTGCTGGGATGTTCATGGTGTTGATAAGAAATTGCTTAGTAATAAATTGTGGTTTTGAGAATGTGATTATGTATTGAGAATCAAAGTCTAAAAAAAATTTGAACTCTTTACTTTCTGAAAGAACTGTTATAACGGTATTGTCTTTTGCCAAGTTGATTTTCTGTCCAGCGTAATTACCGTTTTCTATATTACAACTACCAATCACAACTAATTTATTTTTGACTGTTATATCGGGTACTAATAATTCTTTCACCCCTTTTTCGCCAGAAAAGGAAAGTACTTTTATTTTTTCAGGCGAAATTCCCTTCATTATTGTTGTGTCTTGATGGTCCCCTGTAGAAAGAGTGTCCACAATTTGTCCGAGACAAATTGTGGAAAATGTTGATGTAAATATTAAAAAGAGTAAGTGTCTCAATGGGTGTCCTTTTTAAAAATTACCGCTTACGAAGAAGGGATTAAAGAAGTTTTAATCTTAATCTTATCGGAATACTCTACTGTTCGACCGAAGCTCGTCATATCAAATTAGCTCTACACTTGGTTCGTGCTTGTCAACCCATCTTCGTTTTATTTCTTTTCCAATAAAAGGAGAAAGAATTAATCCGCTTACAATGGCAAACATCAACCATAATATAAGACCATAAATAATCCAGCTCGTCACTGATGATTCAAATCCTTCCCAGCCATACTTTATCGAGTTAATCACACCAGATGAAATGCTGCAACTTATAAATAGAACTATCCAAAGAATATTTATAAAAACAAAACTCGTCCAAAACTTATTTCTGTTTTTCTCTATAATCAAGCGAACAGGAACTTCCGCAAAAAACCAAATGCAGGCAACTAAAACAATTGTCTGCACAATTAAAAAACCAATGTTCTCTGAAATGTCAGTTATCAAATGTTGCATGTAAGTAATAACAGAACCTGGTTCAGAACTTAAAAAATAATAAGGAGTGAAGAAAATTATTGGTAACAGCAAAAACAGTAAAACATTCAGTACAAGAAATTTCAAAAAAGTTTTCCGTCCAATTTTCCTGAAATGTTTTAAGTTTTGCATATTCAATGCGATGAAGTTTCAAATTAGCACAGAAGTCAAAGAGTTTCCGATAACGTTTTCGGGCTTAAAGAAGTGGCGCTTAAATGCTCGTCACTGTCCCCCGCTACAAAAGTAAATTAAATGTACAAACCTTCAAATTTGCTTGTCACCCCGCCATTTCTTTTAAGCCCGTGTTATAGCCCGTTTTTCTTTTCGCTTATTAATTGTCCAAATAATAATTTTCATTGTCAAGATGGGGCAACCAAAAAATGAACCGAATGCCCAAAGTCCGAATGGAATTGCTTTCCAACTGTCTAAAAAAGAATTATCGTTTATGTTGTTTGTAATTTGTAGTCCCGCCATTGTAAGCCAAAGCAAAACAAAAAATATAATTGGAGTGATAATACCAGTCCCAAAGAATATAAAAACTCTTTTGCTGATGAGATTTTCATTTTTTCTTGTCAATATGAAAACCAAAATGATTGTTTCAATGAACCAAATGAAGAAACCACCTAAAAGCATTAAGTGCATATTAACTTGTTTTAAATGTTGGAATAATTTTTTTAATCCAATTCAACAGTTTGTCTGGCGGAAACAAGTGAAGTGTTGAAAACGCTGTCAAGAACCAGCCACTATATGAAAGAAATAAATTGGGAACTTGTCTTAAAGTTTCTTGTCCATCCATTTGTATTTTTACTGTCTCTGTGAAATAATGTGTCAATGAGAGAAATAAAAGTGTCAGCCCGCAAACTGTCCCGATGATTGAAATGTAAAAGTTAGCAGTCCACCAGTTTTTTACTTTTTTGATTAGTCGGATTGGAAGTCCAACAATTAAACAAACTAAAATTGTCAAGAAAGAAAAGAGTGCTCCCAAAATTGGTTGAAAAATTAGAAGTCCGACCAAACCGTCAAAACCGAAGTCGCTGTCCAGAAGTGCAAAAATCATATAAATGCAAACTGTCAAAGTGAATGTCATTGCAAGTTGAAAAACTATTGTCAAAATGTTTAGGGTTCTGTCCACCGTGTCGGTTTTTTAAAATGGGCTATAACATTTATTTGTGGAGAGTATGTTTCCTTTTAAAAAGAAAAATCACGGAAGGAGATTAACCTCAACATCTTTTCCATTAATGGTCACCTTACATTTATTATCACAGCCACTGCCGTAATCCACTTCCCTGGGAGAAAGATTTAAGGGAGTAATTTTTTCAGTTCCGCTAATTATCCATTTACAGTCCGTTTGATATTTTAGGCCACCGGTTATCAATCCTTTGTAGGTGGTGCCCTTTGAAGTTATTCCTCCGTAAGAGCCGGTAATCTGAAAAGCGTCATCCCCCACAGTGGCAGTGGATGATCCCGTAATCCATTCGTATTGCAGTGTGGCTGTTTGTCCGCTATCGGGTGAATAATATTGCAAGCGCATAGAATCATTGGTAATTTCGCCACCTGATATTTTAACGGTAAAGTACAGGTTTTGTGCAGAGTTTTTGCCCCTGCACGAAATATCCATTTTCCCTTCTACTTTAGTTTTATTAAGATAATAATTTTCGGGGGAAACCGAAAAATTTTTCAAAAGGCTTCCATACCTTCCGTTGCAGGTAATTTTAAGTTTTCCGCTTCTAAAATTTCCATCGGCACAGGCCGCCCCATTCTCAGGGCCAAAGTTTAAAATAATGGTATCCGGAAAAACTCCTGCCGGTTTTACATGCGATACCGCATCGAGGCAAATGGTATCTGAAATAAAATAACTGCCCAATGAATTCATAGATGAATCGGAAAGGGCAAACTGATGCACCTGCTTAAAAATATCGCTGAAAAAAAAGTTGGAAAAAGAATTATCGGTAATCATGCTTGTGGTGGTATCGGTATCCCGGTCTGCTTTGCGGCAGGAAACAAATGAAATAAATATGAAGATTGAAAAACCCCAAAAGGGAAGAAGTAATTTTGAAAAACGGAGTACGGGTGAATTCATAATTGTTGAGTTAAAAACGTGTATGAATTAATATCCTAATTTATTTGTTTCCATGTTTTCAATGGTCGCTGATTTTTTTACAATTTATCTGCTTAATCTGCGGGAGATTTTATAATGGTGAGTAGTTACAATATTTTTTCATAAACGCAAAAGGAATATGCAAAATTATGTTTTTCGTCCACTTGGAAATCCTGGCGAAAAATTTCTTTCCACAACAAAAAGTTAATTTCAGGGAAAAATGTGTCGCCCCCAAAGGCTGAATGAACCCAGGTGATATATAATTTGGTGGCCAGGTTTATGGTTTGGGAGTAAATTTCTCCCCCTCCAATAATAAATAATTCAGTTTCATTATTTTGTTTTGAAAAAGAGATACCTTCTTCAATGGAATGAACCACCTTGCAACTTTGATCAGGAGATTTAAGAAAGTCTTTATTGTGTGTGGCAATAATATTGGTCCGGTTTACCAGCGGCCTGAATTTTTGAGGAATAGAAAGGAAGTTTTTTCTTCCCATCAGCACATGATGGCCTTCGGTGATTTCCCTGAAATATTTCATGTCGGCCGGCAAACGCCATACAAGCTGATTGTTTTTTCCGATAACATAGTTCCCATCCTGTTTTTGGGGAGGCCAGGAGGATGAGGGCATGGAGGAAACAGCAGCAATTAAGGATATTTGCATAGGGTGCTAATATCGGGAATATTGATTCAACCACATTATTTACACCGAAACAGCGGCTTTGATATGAGGATGCGGATTGTAATTTTCGAGGGTAAAATCTTCAAACTGAAATTCAAAAATATTTTTCACGGTTGGATTAATTTTCATAATAGGAAGCGGCTTTGGCTCGCGGGTAAGCTGTAATTTGGCCTGCTCAAAATGATTAGAATAAAGATGGGCATCACCAAAAGTATGGATGAATTCCCCTGGCATTAGGTCACAAACCTGGGCAATCATTAATGTTAGCAACGCATAGGAGGCAATATTGAAGGGAACACCCAGGAAGGTGTCAGCACTTCTTTGGTATAACTGACAGGAAAGCTTTCCTTTTTCTTCCCCTTTTGAAGGGTTGGGAGGCAATACATAAAATTGAAATAAACAATGACATGGGGGTAAAGCCATTTTATTTACATCGGCCGGATTCCAGGCACTCACAATCAGCCTTCTTGAGTCGGGCTTGGTTTTAATCATTTGAATAAGCTCCGAAATCTGATCAATAGCCTTTCCGTTTGGCGCTTCCCAGCTCCGCCACTGTTTACCATAAACAGGACCAAGGTTACCGTTTTCATCCGCCCATTCATCCCAAATACCCACTCCGTTATCTTTAAGGTATTTGATATTGGTTTCCCCTTTCAAAAACCAAAGCAACTCGTGAATTATTGATTTAATGTGTAGCTTTTTGGTGGTAACAAGCGGGAAGCCGGAACTTAAATCAAATCTCATCTGATAACCGAAAACACTGGTAGTTCCGGTGCCGGTCCGGTCGGCTTTTTTTGAGCCGTTCTCTAAAATATGGGAAAGTAGATTTAGGTACTGTTGCATTAAAGTGAATAATGAAAGGGTTCGAATGTATGAAAAAAAAAATTATTTAAGGAGAAAATATTGTCCTTGCGGAACTTTGATTCCCGGGTGTAAGATGTTCTTATAAATATTTTGTCACTACGGGACGATGGTTATTCTGGTAGTCGAACAAAAAATTGTAAGAATTTTACCATGAAAAATCTCCCTTAATTCTCCTTTTTTCTTAATGAGGCTCATTTTAATCGGAAATAATTTAGCCCGCTTCATCATATAACATTTCACTCGATATTGTCCCGTTAGGGACAATATATTTATAGAAAAAATCCATGCAATTTTATGAGTCCCGTAGGGACGAAATATTATCCGATTTTTAAAATAACATCCCCACAATAACGGCTGTAAACAGCGATGCCACCGTTCCCCCGATTAGGGCTTTTATACCCAGCTCTGAAAGGGTGGTGCGTTTGTTTGGGGCCAGAGAACCAATTCCCCCAATCTGAATACCAATGGAGGCGAAATTGGAAAACCCACATAGAATATAAGTGGCTATGATGATAGATTTTTCTTCTTTGAAAACGTGGGCAAACTGCATCTTCCCGAGGGTAGTGTAGGCAACAAATTCATTGAGAATTGTTTTTTCTCCGAGTAATTGCCCTACTAAAATCATATCTTCCCTGCAAACCCCAATTAGCCATGAAAGAGGTGCGCAGATATACCCTAGTAAAAACTGAAGGGTAAGCCCGTCATAACCGCCATTGGTTTTTTCAATAACCCATTGGTTGAGGCCGGTATAATATCCAAGCAAATCTTTCATAAAATAATTCAGCATTGCAATCAGTGCAATAAATACAACCAGCATTGCTGCTACGTTAACGGCAAGTTTTAATCCATCGGTAGTTCCGTTGGCAATGGCTTCGAGGAGGTTTCCTCCAATTTTTTCTTTCGAGATATTTAGTTCGGTGTTAATTTCTTCTGTTTGAGGAAGAAGCATTTTGGCGGTGGCAAGGGCTGCAGGAGCACTCATTACCGAAGCAGCCAGTAAATGTTTCGCAAAAAACAATCTTCTTACCGGATCATCCCCTCCCAGAAATCCAATATAAGCCGCCATAACTCCTCCGGCAATAGTTGCCATCCCCCCAATCATAACACAGAGAAGTTCGGAACGTGTCATGGTTGGAAGATAGGGCCGGACAAGCAGAGGGGATTCGGTTTGCCCAAGGAAAATATTTCCGGCAGCCGATAAACTTTCGGCTCCCGAAAGGTTTCGCATGGTTTTACTCATTACCCAGGCAATACCATAAACAATTTTTTGAAGTGCTCCAAGGTAAAAAAGCAGGCTGGTGAGGGCCGAAAAGAAAATTATGGTAGGCAAAATCTGAAAAGCAAAAATAAACCCGAGCGACTCGGTGTTGTTTACCAAATTGCCGAAAACAAACTGAGATCCTTGTTTAGTAAAGGAGAGGATGACAACAAAAAAGTTTCCGCAAACCTCAAATATTTTTTGAACAAACGGAACCTTTAATACAAGAATGGCAAAAACAAGTTGCAGTAGCAACCCCGAGGAAACCACCCTCCAGGATATTTTTTTTCGGTTGCTGCTTGCAAGAAGACAAATACCTATCAAAACGGCTACACCCAGTAAGCCTCTACCAATAGAAACAATGGAGATATTAAGCAGATTATTCATCGTGAGGATTTTAGTTGAAAGCAAATGTAAAAAGTAAATTGATTAACTCCGGGAGGAAAAAAAAATTTTATCAGGACTGCTTGCGCCTGTTTAATTCATCTCTTATCTGAGATGCTTTTTCATAATCTTCCTGACCAATGGCATCCTTGAGCCGTTTTTCCAACTCCGGAACAGGGAGTGTGCGAATGTTTTCTTTAAGGGATTTTGAAGGATTTTCTGTTTTGATTCCCGGCTCTTTGGCGGCCACTGCTTCTTCATCCAGAATAATTCCTGCCGATGAAAGGATGAATTCATAAGTAAGTATGGGAGCAGCAAACCGAACGGCAAGGGCAATGGCATCGGAGGTTCGTGTGTCAATTTCAATTGATTTTTTTCCGTCATCACATAAAAGTTTTGCGTAAAAGATTCCTTCAACCAGATTGTAAATTATAACCTCTGTAATTTTTATCCCAAACGTGTCGGCAAAATTTTTAAACAAATCGTGGGTGAGAGGACGGCTCGGCCGCATTTTCTCGAGCTCAATGGCAATGGCCTGTGCTTCAAACCCGCCTATGATAATTGGCAATCTTCGCTTCCCTTTGCGTTCTCCTAATACAAGGGCATAAGCTCCCTGTTGCGTTTGGCTATACGATAATCCAACTATATCTAATCTTATTTTTTCCAATGAGGGAATTTCTTACCAATGCGAATTTAATAAAATATATCTTCTTTAAAATTTAATGAGAATGTAAAATAAATAATTTCCCCTCTGAAAGAACGTCTCTCAAGAAAGGTGCATTAATTGTGAGATGCTTTAAATTTTTTTGCAGCTTCAATTAATTTGGGTACCACTTCAAACGCGTCACCTACAATTCCATAGTCGGCAGCTTTAAAAAATGGA